>JBAUOI010000364.1:0-23754 GCA_049579665.1 Methyloceanibacter sp. | reverse complement strand
TGTCGCGCGGCAGCTTGAACACGACCACGTCGCCGCGATCGGGCTCCTTTGCCCAGACGCGGCCCGAGAACAGGTTGAAGCCGAAGGGGAAGGAATATTTGCTGTAGCCGTAGCTATATTTCGACACGAACAGATAGTCGCCGATCAACAGCGTGGGGATCATCGAGCCTGAGGGGATGTTGAAGGGCTGAAACAGAAAGACACGCACCACCAGCGCCAGGATCAGCGCATGGATGATGACGCGGACGGTGTCCTTCACGCCGCTTCTGGCTTCCGTATTCTCGGCTTCGACGCTCATGCGGAAGCTCTCCTTAAGGCCTGGCTTGAGATACGATCGGCCCCCCGCAGGCGCCCCTATAGCCCCTCCCCCGCAAGGAGGCAAACGAAGCGGTCAGTCGCGGAGGAAGACCCTTATGGCGGTAATGATGACGATCGCCTGGGCGGTCGGGAAATCATCGGTAATCGAAAGGTCGATGCGCACCTCGTGACCCTCGGGAGTCAGCAGGGCCAGCGCCCGCGCCGCTCCGCCCGTAAGCTGCAAAGTGGGGCGGCCTGACGGCAAATTCACCACCCCCATATCGCGCCAAAACACGCCGTGGCGAAAGCCGGTGCCGAGCGCCTTGGCGCAGGCCTCCTTGGCGGCGAAGCGTTTGGCGTAAGAGGCGGCGCGCTGGGCGCGCCCGTCGGATTTCTGCCGTTCCGCCTCGGTGAATACGCGATCGAGGAATCGCTCGCCGTAGCGCTCGATGGCGCGCTCGACACGCCTGATGTCGATCATGTCGTTGCCGAGGCCGATGATCATCACGTGCTGCCGACCGTGGCTTCCGTGTCGCTATGCCGCAGGGATTCCCGCGCGTCGTCCATCAGCGTCCGCATGCGGGAGACGCTCTCGACCAAGCCTACGAAAACCGCCTCGCCCACCAGGTAATGACCGATGTTGAGCTCGACGATCTCGGGAATCGCGGCGACCGCGACGACATTATCATAATCGAGGCCGTGGCCGGCGTGCACCTCCAGTCCGGCCTTGGCCGCGGCCCGGGCACCCTCGATCAAGCGATTGAGCTCACGGCGGCGTGCGGGGCCGTCGCCTTCGCCTGCCGCCAGGCAATAGGTGCCGGTATGCAGCTCGACGGCATCGGCGCCGACCTTGCGCGAGGCTTCGATCTGTTCGAGTTCGGGGTCGATGAACAGCGAGACCTGGATGCCGGCGCGCCTGAGCTCGGCAACGAACGGGGTCAGTGTCGCCACCTGGCTCGCGACATCGAGGCCGCCTTCGGTGGTGATCTCCTCCCGCCGCTCCGGCACGAGGCATGACGCGTGCGGCCGCGTCTTGAGCGCGATCGCCAACATTTCCGGCGTCACCGCCATTTCAAGATTGAGCGGCGCAAGCTTGGCGGCGGTCAGCCGGGCGATGTCCTCGTCCCTGATGTGACGCCGGTCTTCGCGCAGATGCGCGGTGATGTTGTCGGCGCCGGCCTCGACAGCGAGCTTCGCCGCGCGCAGCGGATCAGGATAGCGGGCGCCCCGCGCATTGCGGAGCGTGGCGATGTGATCGATGTTGATGCCGAGACGGATTGGGGCAATGCTCATGCCGCTTCGCGCCGTCTTCGCAGTCTTCGTGCTCATCGAGCGCCCAACGCCTCGCGGCCCGATCTGAGCTCAAGCTGGCGGCGGCGGCGATGCTTGTAGGCCTCGACCATGGGCCGCACCAGCACGTAGCTGAGCGCCGCCAGCGCAAGTCCCACCGGCAGGCAACCGAGCGTCATCGGTTTCAGGATCGGCCAGAGCTGATCGAGCGACGACTGAAAGATGCCGCCCGAGAGATCGATAGGCTCCTTGCCGGCTTCTCCGCGCAGCATCAGATTGCCGACCTCGTAGGTGGAGTACCAGAGGAGCGGATAGGTGAGCGGATTGCCGACGAAGGTGCCGAGCAGAGCCGCGACCACGCTGCCGCCAATCACCCAGGCGAGCAGCACGGCCATGATCATATGCGTGCCGAGGAATGGTGTTGCGGCGGTGAATACGCCGATGGCGAAACCGAGCGCCACGGCATGCGGTGTGTCGCTCAGGCGCCTGAGCCGATAGACCACATAGCGGCTCGAGCGGATCCAGCTCCGCCGCGGCCACAGATGCACGCGCATCCGCTCCAGGAAGCTCTCGGACTCGCGGCGCCTAAACAGCATCACCACCTCGAAACGCGTGACATCGACCCAAAAGCCAAACCCAAGGTGGCGCTTATCGAATGCGCTACCGCTTCGCTGCTTGAGCGCCCCTTTGGCGACTGCGCTCTAGCATATGTAGGTAAAATTCCTTGCCGACACCAGCAGCGCCTCAAGCCCCCACCCGCGCGGCGCTGCTCACCATGTCCTTTGCCCTAAGCCCGGCGATGATGTCGTTCAGATGCTTGAGATCCCAGACCTCGAGGTCGATCAGGATCTCGGTGTAATCGTGCACGCGGTTGGTCATCTTGATGTTGTCGATATTGCCGTCGGCCTCGCCGATCACCGAAGCGACTTGGGCCAGGCTGCCAGGCTCATTCATCACCGTCACGGCGAGCTTGGCGGGGAAGCGCTGCGGATTGTCCTCGTCGATATCCCAGGTCACGTCAATCCAGCGCTCCGGCTCCTCGTCGAAGGCCTTCAGCGCCTCAGCGTGGATCGGATAGATGGTGATGCCCTGCCCCGGCGTGAGAATGCCGACGATGCGATCGCCGGGGACGGCGCCGCCATCGGTGAAGCTCACCGGCAGATCGCCCCGCAAGCCCCTGATTGGGATGCCGGCAGGGCCGTTCTCGCGCTGCTTGCCGCTCGATCCCGGCCAGCGGAATTTCAGGCCCATCACCTTGCCCAAGCCGAACCAGCCTTCGTCAGTGCGTTTCACCTTGCGCCGCCGCTTCAGCGGCTCCTGCGACTTCTCTTCCGGGAACACGGCGCGCACCACATCGGCCGAGGCGAGCTCGCCCCGGCCCACCGCCGCCATCACATCCTCCGCGGTCTTTTGCGACAGGCGGCCAAGCGCCGCGGCGAGGGTTTCCTCGCTGAAGGTCTTCTCGCGGCGCTGGAACGCCCTGACCAGGATCTCGCGGCCGAGTTTGCCGTATTGCGCGCGCACGGCGTCGCGGGTCGCGCGCCTGATGGCAGAGCGCGCCTTGCCGGTGACGGCGAGGCTCTGCCAGGCCGACGGCGGGAGCTGCGCCTTGGAACAGATGATCTCGACCTCGTCGCCGTTTCTGAGCTCGGTGGTCAGTGGCATCGGCCGGCCGTTGATCTTGGCGCCGACGCAGGTGTTGCCGACGTCGGTGTGCACGGCATAGGCGAAATCGATCGGGTTCGCGCCGCGCGGCAGCGCGATCAGGCGGCCCTTGGGCGTGAAGCAGAACACCTGATCCTGGAACAGCTCGAGCTTGGTGTGCTCGAGAAACTCCTCGGGATTGTCGCCGTCGAGCAGCATGCCGACCAGATGACGCAGCCAGCGATAGGCGTTGGAATCCTGCGAGGGCACCCCGCCCTTGCCGTTGACGTTATTGTCCTTGTAGAGCGCATGCGCCGCCACGCCATATTCGGCGACGGAATGCATCCGCTCGGTGCGGATTTGCAGCTCGACCCGCTGATGGCGCGGGCCGACGATGGTGGTGTGGATCGACTGATAGTCGTTCTGCTTCGGATTGGAGATGTAGTCCTTGAAGCGCCCGGGCACCGCGTGCCAACTCGTGTGCACGACGGAGAGCGCGCGGTAGCAGTCCTCGACCTTGGGCACGACAAGGCGGAACGCGTAGATGTCGGAGAGCTGCTCGAGCGAGATCTGCTTCCGCTCCATCTTGCTCCAGATGGCATAGGGCTTCTTCTCGCGGCCCGACACGAGGCCCGCGACGGCGGCCTCTTCGAGCTTCGAGGTGAGCGCCGCCTCGATCTCGTCGATCAAGCCCTGGTTGCGCTCTCGCAAAATCTTGAGGCGCTCGACCACCGCCGAATAGGCCTCGGGGTTGAGCGACTTGAAGGCATGATCCTCGAGCTCCTCGCGCAGCCATTGCATGCCCATGCGCCCGGCGAGGGGCGCATAGATGTCCATGGTCTCCTCGGCGATGATCTTGCGCTTCTGCGGCTTCATATGCTCGAGCGTGCGCATGTTGTGCAGGCGGTCGGCGAGCTTGACGAGCAGCACGCGGATGTCGCTGGAGATGGCGAGCAGCAGCTTGCGGAAGTTCTCCGCCTGCTCGGCCTTCTTGGTGACGAGGTCGAGCTTCTTGATCTTGGTTAGGCCGTCGACCAGCGTGCCGATCTCGCGCCCGAATAGCGCGTCGATCTCGCCGCGCGTGGTGTCGGTGTCCTCGATCGTGTCGTGCAGTAGTGCGGTGGCGATGGTGGCGTCGTCGAGGCGCATCTCGGCAAGGATCGCCGCGACCTCGACGGGATGGGAGAAATAGGGCGCACCGGACGCCCGCTTCTGATTGCCATGCGCCTTCATGGCGTAGACATAGGCGCGGTTGAGCAGCGCCTCGTCGGCGTGCGGCTGATAGCTCAGCACGCGCTCGACCAGCTCGTATTGACGGGTCATGGCGCGGCACGCTCCGCGCTAGCGGTCATGCCGGCGAAAGCCGGTATCCGGTCAGGGCAAAGAACGTCAGCGTGAGCGGGGTCCCGCATTGGAGCCATCCGAGGGCGCCTGGCTCGCCATCCTACGCAACAGCTCTTCCTCGGTCATCTTGTCGATCGAGCTGTCGATCGACTGATCGTCCTGGCCTAGGACCGGCATCCTGGTGTCGGTCGAGAGCATCGGTACGGCTTCGGCCTCCGGCTCGTCCACCTCGACATATTTCTGCATCGAGTGGATGAAGTCTTCCCGCAGGTCGTCGGGAGCAATTTTCTTCTCCGCGATCTCGCGGAGCGCCACCACCGGGTTCTTGTCGTTGTCGCGCTGAACGGCGATCTGGGCGCCGGCCGAGATGGTGCGGGCGCGGTGGCCAGCCAAGAGCACGAGCTCGAAGCGGTTTTGAATCTTATCGATGCAGTCCTCGACGGTAACGCGAGCCATCAGGCGATCCTTGTGCGAGAGGGGCGAATTTGGCCTCTATTTAGGCAGTTCGACCCGGGCTGGCAAGCTAAAGCCGTTTGATCACAGTGCCCTGACCCCGCTTGGTGGCTAGCCGCCATAGCTCCCCGGCACTGAGCTTGAGCGCCGGATGGCGCCAATCGGGCGCAATATCCATCAGCGGCTTCAGCACGAAAGGCCGTTCATGGGCGAGCGGATGCGGCAGAACGAGGGGCCGGGCCCCGGCGCGGGCGAAGTCCCCTCTCCCATCGCGCCAATATCTGATGAGCCCCTTGTAGTCGACGATATCGATGTCGAGGGTACGCTGACCCCATGGCCTGCCGCCCCGCCTCCCGGAGTCGCGCTCGACTTGCTTCAACACTCTGAGCAGCGATTCGGGTGAGAGCGTGGTGTCGAGCAGAGCGACGGCATTCACATAGGCCGGCTGTCGCGCGTTGCCGACCGCGCGCGTCGCATAGAGCGGCGAAACGGCGCGCACGACGGTATTGGCCTCTCCGATCTTGCCCAAAGCGTGAGCAATCGTTTCGGCGGGCGTCCCCCAAGGTCCGGGACAATTTGCACCAAGAGCTACCAGGACTTTGCCACGCACCAGCAATTGCGGAGTCACGCTGTCACACCTATGTTGTTGATGCAGCCCTTAGTCATGTTCGTGCGTTATTGCGATAGGGCCTGCGTCTTTCCATCAAGGCATTTTTGCAGTGAACGGACCTCAAATGAATTTCTATCCGACCGAGCGCATCGCGCTCTTCATCGACGGCGCCAATCTTTACGCCACCGCGAAATCGCTCGCATTCGATATCGACTACAAACGTCTGCTCGCTCTGTTCCGCTCCAAGGGTCAGCTCGTCAGGGCGCTGTATTATACGGCGCTCGCCGAGGAGCAGGAGTACTCCTCGATCAGGCCGCTCATCGATTGGCTCGATTATAACGGCTACACCATGGTCACCAAGCCGACCAAGGAGTTCGTTGACGCGACGGGCCGGCGGAAGATCAAGGGCAACATGGATATCGAGCTTGCGGTCGATGCCATGGAACTTGCCGACCATCTCGATCACATCGTGCTGTTCTCCGGCGACGGCGATTTCCGCTCGCTGGTCGAGGCGCTCCAGCATAAGGGCAAGCGCGTCAGCGTCGTCTCCACGCTCACGACCAATCCGCCGATGGTCGCCGACGAGCTTCGCCGTCAAGCCGATCAGTTCATCGACCTTGCGTATTTGCAGGACGAGATCGGCCGCGACCCCGCCGATCGGGCGCAGCGCAGCGAACGGCGGCGGCCCGAGCCAGAGCCGCTCGATGAATTCGAGTCGGAAGATTTGATCGAGACCTGAAACCCGCCTTCCATCGAAACTGTTACAGTGGCGACAGGAGGCGCGTGAGCGATGCAGGTCGGCTTCATCGGGCTTGGGCGTATGGGAAGCGGCATGGCGGCCAATCTGCTGGCCGCAGGCCACGCGCTCACCGTCTATAATCGCAACCCCGCCAAAGCCGAGCCTCTCGTCGCCAAAGGTGCTACGCAGGCCAAGACACCGGCCGAGGCCGCGCGCGGGCAAGCGGTCATCACCATGCTGGCGAACGATCCGGCCCTAGAGCAAATCGTATTCGGAAAACGCGGCATTCTCGATGCGCTCGCGCCCGGCGCGATCCATGTCTCGATGAGCACGATCAGCGTGGCGCTCGCCGAGCGACTTGAAACTGCGCATCGCGACAAAGGTCAGGAGTTCGTCGCGGCGCCCGTGTTCGGGCGCCCCGATCTCGCAGCCTCCGGCAAGCTGTTCGTCATTGCCGCCGGCAAGAGAGAGACGGTCGCAATCTGCCAGCCTTTGTTCGACGCGCTCGGCCAGAGGAGCTTCATTGTCTCGCACGAACCGCCGAAGGCAACTCTCGTCAAGCTCAGCGGCAATTTTCTGATCGCCTCGGTGATCGAGGCTCTGGGCGAAGCCATCGCGCTCACGAACAAGGCGGGCATCGACCGCGCGCACTATGTCGATCTCCTCACCTCGACGTTGTTCGGCGCGCCGGTCTACAAGACCTATGGCGGGTTGATCGCGGAGGAACGTTATCATCCCGCCGGCTTCAAGGCGGAGCTTGGCTACAAGGACGTGCAGCTTGCCCTGAGCGCCGCGAAGGATTTGCGAGTGCCGATGCCGATGGCGAGCCTGATCTCCGATCGCTTCCTGACGCTCATTGCCGGCGGTGGCGCTGGCCTCGACTGGTCGGCGCTCGGTCTCCTCGCCAAGCGCGACGCCGGCGAGGCGACAACGCTCATGCCGTCTGAGTGACAGATCATGGCTCTGCTTGACGGGCCTGCGCACGCCTCGCCTGAGCCCGCCAAGACCTGCCCCCTCTGCCCGCGCCTCGTCGCCTTCCGCAAAACGAACCGAGAGGCGCATCCCGACTGGTTCAATGGCGCGGTCCCGTCATTCGGCACCGAGAGCGCGCGGCTCCTCATCGTCGGCCTCGCGCCCGGGCTGAAGGGCGCCAACCGCACGGGACGGCCCTTTCTCGGCGACTATGCGGGGGAGCTGCTGTATCGCACGCTGCTCAAGGTCGGGCTTGCGCGGGGACGCCACGACGTGGCCGTGCCGGAAGCGCTCGAGCTGGTCGATTGCATGATCTCGAATACGGTGCGCTGCGTGCCGCCGCAGAACAAGCCGACGCCCGCCGAGATCGCGACCTGCCGGCGGTTCCTGATCGGCCGCATCGCCGCTCTGCCGCGTCTCCACTCGCTTCTGGCGATCGGCCGCATCGCCCATGACGGCATCCTCGATGCGTTGCACTTGAAGCGGCGCGACTTCCCGTTTGCGCACGGCGCACGGCATGAGCTCCCCAACGGACTCGTGCTCTTCGACAGCTATCATTGCTCGCGCCAGAACACGAATACGGGCCGGCTGACCACCGCGATGTTCGAGTCGGTGCTGGCGGAGGCCGCGGCCAGTTTGCACACGGCATGAGAGCGGCGTTTGAGTCGCCTTGCCGCCGCACGTCAAGTCGGGCATGCTTTGATTTGCGGGGCACGACTGCTGGCAATGAGGGTCCCATGGCGGGGCTAGAGATCTCACCGGAGAAGGTCGGCTTCGTAATCGTCAAGGCGCGCGAAGTCGCGGCCAAGGTCGCGGCGTGGGACGATGGCGCCACCTCAGATCACGACGCCGAGTCGATCCTCGAATCCTTCTCCGACGACGCGACCCAGGAGCAACTCAAGGAATTCATTCGCGACCTCAATGTCGACGAGCAGGCGAGCCTGGTCGCGCTTGCCTGGATCGGCAGGGGCTCGTTTGCGCCAGAGGAGCTCGACGAGGCGCTCGCCACCGCGCGCGCCGAGCAGAACAATCGCACCGACGACTATCTGCTCGGCATGCCGCTGCTTCCCGACTATCTCGAGGAAGGGCTCGACCGGCTCGGCTATTCGGTTGAGGACGCCGAGGACGATTCGCTTTGACGACAGCGATTACTGGATTGCCCGGTCAAGCCTGGTAATGACACGCAGCACTTCGGCCGCGTGGCCCGCGGGATCGGGAACGGGATAGAACACCCTGTCGATGTGTCCGTCGCCGATCAGCAACGTGAGGCGCTTCAGATAGATCTCGCCGCCGGTGGTGAAGCTCGGCAGGTCAAGCGCCTCCGCAAGGCGCCCGTCGGCATCGCTCAGGATCGGAAATGGCAGCGCAAGACGCGCCACGAGCTCGTGATGATATTCCGTGGTCTGACGGCTTAATCCGAACAGCCCCACGCCCAACTCCACAAATGCAGCGGCATGGTCACGGAAACCTTCAAGCTCGGGAGTCGAGCCGTGTGCGCCCGGGATCGCGTCCCAGTCAGGCGGATTGGGCAGACCGGGTCGCCCGGTCCAGGGATAGACGATAACGAGGCTTCGGCCAGGAACCGCGGCCAGATCGACGTTGCTTCCGTCCGTCGCCGGCAATGCGAATGACGGCAGTGCCGTACCCGGCTTAGGGTGATCGGCGCTCCTCGCCCCGCTCATTGCCCTATCTCCGTCATTCCGGCGAAAGCCGGAATCCAGAGCAGCAGGCGCAGAGCAAACGACTCTGGATACCGGCTTTCGCCGGTATGACGGAGTGGTCGAAATGCCTGCAAGTCCTAACCCTTCTCCCGCATCAGACGGCCCTTCTGGCGCTCCCAATCCCGCTTCTTCTCGGTCTCGCGCTTGTCATGCAGCTTCTTGCCCTTGGCCAGGCCGAGCTCGACCTTGGCGATGCCGCGCGCGTTGAAATACATCTTGAGCGGCACGACCGTCATGCCCTCTCGTTGAATGGCGCCCGCCAGCCGTCCGATCTCCTTTCGGTGCAGCAGTAGCTTGCGCGGACGCGTCGGTGCATGACCGTTACGGCCGGCCTGCACATATTCGGCGATGTGGGCATTGATCAGGTAGAGCTCGCCGCCTTCGCTCGAGGCATAGGAGTCGGCGATATTGGCCTTGCCCGCGCGCAGCGACTTGACCTCGGAGCCCGTCAGCGCGATCCCCGCCTCGAGCTTCTCGCCGATATCGTAGTTAAAGCGCGCCTTCCGGTTCTCGGCGACGAGCTTGCCGCTCTCGCGCTTCGGCGCCATCACGTCACCTATAAGGCTTAAGCAACGACGAGGCCGACCGCGGCGATCGCCTCGTCGACCTTCTTCTTGGAAGCCGGCGCGAGCGGCGCAAGCGGAAGCCGGGTCTCGCCGTTGCAGAGTCCGAGCGTGCTCGCGGCATATTTCACCGGGCCGGGATTGGATTCCACGAACAAAGCGTCGTGCAGCGGCATCAGCCGATCCTGGATCTCGAGTGCGCGCTTGAAATTGCCGCCGAGGCAGGCGAGCTGGAACTCAGAGCATAGCGCGGGAGCGACATTGGCGGTGACGGAGATACAGCCCTGCCCGCCATGCGCCATGAAGCCGAGCGCGGTCGCGTCCTCGCCGGAGAGCTGCACGAAATCCTTGCCGAGCGCCGCGCGCTGCTGGCTCACCCGCGCCATGTTGGCGGTCGCGTCCTTCACGCCGACGATGTTCTTCAGCTTGAACAGCCGCGCCATGGTGTCGACTGTCATATCGACGACGCTGCGGCCCGGGATGTTGTAGATGAGAATGGGAATGTCGGTGCAGTCGTTGATCGCCTTGTAATGCAGATAGAGTCCTTCCTGCGTCGGCTTGTTGTAATAGGGCGTCACCACCAGCACGCCGTCGGCGCCGGCGCTCTTCGCATGGCGGGTCAGCTGCATGGCCTCGGCGGTCGAGTTCGATCCCGTCCCGGCGATCACCGGCACGCGGCCAGAAGCCGCCTCGATACAAAGCTCGACGACCTGCCTGTGCTCGTCATGGGTGAGCGTGGGCGATTCGCCCGTGGTCCCGCAGGGCACCAGCCCGTGCGTGCCTTGGTCGATTTGCCACTCGACGAGCTTCTGGAACGCCTTGGTATCGACCTTGCCGTTCTTGAAGGGCGTGATCAGGGCCGTGATCGAGCCTTGAAACGGCGGCATGGGCACGAGGTGAACTCCTGTGGCGGTCGCGTTGGTAAATTCGGGTCGGCAAGGACGGCGGACAATAGGGGCTGGGGATTGAGGCGGCAAGCCGCAGAAAACCTGGGATATGCGTGCTTGACATGAGCCCTGACCGGCACACCGTGATCGACTTTGTATCAGTTAAATTGTAAGTTATTCATAGGCTTATCAGGATTCGTTAAGAATAGTTGTAATCCTCGGACGGCCGTTTCAGTCATTTTTCTGCCGGATTCTTTCAGACATTGTTCAAATCCGGCACACTACAGTGCCGTCATCGTCGCGGCTCCCCGGCTCGGGGGACGTCCTGACTGCAGGATCGTAACCGGAAACCGATCGACGAGATGAAACGCATTCGCGTGCACATCTTACTATTTGCCTCATTCGCGTGTGTCGCTTCGGCGGTCGCCGTGGCGAAATCGCCGCGCTCGCCGTCGGCAAAGCCGGCGCGTGCCGCCAAGGCGCACGTTCCGCCCTCTCTGCCGGACCGCAATCCGTTAAGGGCAACGACGCCGGCTGCGCCGGTTGCGGAGCCCGCTCCGGCCGCGACACAAGACGCGCTCCCCACACAGGCCGCAGCGCAAGATACTCCCCCCACCCCGGAGCCTTCGCCTTCGCCGGCGTCGGACGCCACGATCGAGACGGGGACCGTTGCAACGCCTGATCGGAACCCCACGGCGACCCCGGCTGACGCCCTTCCCATTCCCGACCGCAATCCTTCGTCCTCGGTCGCGACGACACCGCCTGCTGAAACACCGGTGCAGACGGTCACGCCGCAAACCGATTTGGCGGCGGCAACCTCGGTCGTGCCGCTGCCCGATCGCAATCCGAAGGGCCCGGCTCTGCTTGCGCCACCGTCGATGCCGGTGCCGCCTTCGTCTTCAGCCTCGCCGCCACCACAAGTCGTTACCGACATGCCGCCGCCCGATCCCAATCCCAATCGCACCGCGGCACTTCCGTTCGCCATGAAGGGCACGCTCACGCCGGCGATCGCCGCGCCGCCTCCAGCGATGGATTACGCCGCGATTCTGAAGCCGATTCTCTCCTACGATCTCTCGGCGGCCGATGAGGCCAATATCAGGGAGGTGCTGCGGTCGAGTGCGTCGGTAGCGGCGAGGATCAAGGATCCGGCCGCCCGCGATTTCGCGCTTTGGTACAAATATCGGAACAGCCCGGCGACATCGGGCAACGCCGAGGCCATCGAATCCTTCCGACTCGCCCATCCGGACTGGCCGGGACAAGACGAGTTGCGGGAGAAGGCGGAGACGGTTCTGTTCCTGACCGATGCGAGTCCTGACGAGGTCAGAGCATTCTTCAAGGATTCGGCGCCGCTGACCGGAGCGGGCAAGGCTGCGCTTGCCAGCGTCAATATCAAGGACGGCGACGAGGCCGGCGCCAAGGCGCTGGTGGTTTCGGCTTGGCGCGATCATCAGCTCAATGCCGCGGTCGAGAAGAAGATCCTCGATCGCCACGGCAACATGCTCAGCGCGGACATTCACCGCGCGCGCATCGACCGGCTGCTTTATCCGGACGACGCGACCGCAACCGAGGCGGCACTGCGCGTGTCGAAGCTGCTGCCCGCCGACGAGCAAAAGAAGATCGCAGCCCGCATCGCGGTGGTGAAGCGGGGCGGCAATGCGGGCAAGCTGCTCGATGCATTGCCGGCAAGCGCGGTCGAGGCCGATGTCGGCTTGCGCTTCAATCGCATCCAGTGGCTCCGCCGCACCAAGGACAAAGACCGCAGGCAACAAGCCTGGAAGATGCTGCTCGATGCACCGAGCGAGCCGAATATTCTGCTCGACCTCAACAATTGGTGGACCGAGCGGCGCATCAATTGCCGCGGCGCGCTGAACGACGGGCAGCCGCGCACGGCCTATGAGATCGCCGCCAAGCATGGGCTTGTCTCCGGCGACGCCTATATCGAGGCCGAGTTCCTCGCCGGCTGGATCGCGCTGCGCTTCTTGGGCGAGCCGCATACGGCCATGCGCCATTTCACCTCGCTGCGTGCCGCCGCCACCAGCTCGAAGAGCATCGCGCTCGGCGAATACTGGCTCGGCCGCACCTCGCTCGCGCTCGGCGACCGCGCCTCGGCCATGGTGCATTTCCACGGGGCCGCCAAATACCCGCAATATTTCTACGGCCAGCTCGGCCGCCAGTCGCTCGACGCGCGGCCCGCGCATCTCGAGGTGACAAGCACGCCGCTGCCGAAGGAAGCCGACATTCAGAGCTTCCTATCCCGCGACGCCGTGCGGGCGATCGGTGTTGCGCGCGCCTCCGGGCTGGACGGCGCCACGCCGCAATTCCTGCTCGCGCTGTCGCGTAAGCTCACCAATCCGGCGGAAGTCGTTCTCCTCGTCGAGCTGGCCAAGGCCGAGGGCGAACCGCAAGTCGCGCTGAGGCTCGCCAAGATCGCCTTCAATCGCGATCTTCCAGTCGGCGACTATGCGCTGCCGATCGGGGTGATCCCCGAATTCAGGAGCCTGCTGACGGATCGCGTCGATCCCGCGCTGGTGCATGCCTTGTCGCGCCAGGAGAGTGAGTTCAACGCGGCCGCCAAGAGCCCGGTGGGCGCAAGCGGCTTGATGCAGCTGATGCCGAGCACGGCCAAGGCGGTGGCCAAGGCCTATAAGGTCAAGTTCGATGCCAACCAGTTGACCAACGCGTCGTACAATACCCAGCTCGGCGAGGCGCACCTGCGTGACCTGATCGACAGCTATAACGGTTCCTATTTCCTGTCGCTTGCCGCCTACAACGCCGGCGGTGGCCGCGTTGCCGAATGGATCAAGCAGTTCGGCGATCCGCGCGACCCTCAGGTCGATCCCATCGACTGGATCGAGCGCATTCCCTTCACCGAGACGCGGCAATATGTGTTGAAGATCATGGAGACGCTCCAGCTTTACCGCTCGCGCCTGGCGGGGCCGAAACAGGCCTTGCAGCTCGTGCAGGATCTCAATCGAGGCCGCAGAATTCCTCACGCCGACGCGCCCAAGGTCGAGGCGGTGCTGGGCGTGCAGGCGAAATCCGAGTGAGACGGAAACGAGCCTCCCCTGCCCTTTGGTAAGGCTTGCCCCTTCAGCGCGTTTGCTGGAAAACTGATGGCGAGGCGGTGGCGGGGGACGCGCCGCCAGTCGGTTAGACACGCTCCCAAGGTTGATATTGATAGATGCCCGAGCTTGATGGCGAGCTATGGCGAGACATCTACTATGCGTCGTTCGACGACCTGCGGCTCTACGTCCGCCATTACGCGGCGCCCGACGAGAAATTTCGGAGCGTCATCTGCCTGCCCGGACTGACGCGCAATTGCCGGGACTTCACCGCGCTCGCCACCTATCTCTGCAAACATCCGGAACGACCCCGCAACGTCTATTGCTTCGATTATCGGGGGCGCGGACGCTCGCAATATGACCGCAACTGGCGCAACTACACGCCGTTCGTCGAGTTGCTCGACACGCTCGATTTCCTGACCCTGCGCGGCCTGCACAAGGTTGGCATCGTCGGCACCTCGCGGGGCGGCATGATCGCCATGCTGATGGCGGCGCTGAGGCCGACGGCAATGGGTCCCGTGGTGCTTAACGATATCGGTCCGGTGATCGAGACGCGCGGCCTGGCGCGCATCATCGGCTATGTCGGGCGCATGCCGGTGCCGAAGACCTGGCCCGATGCGGTGAACATCTTACGCGAGATGAACGAGCGCGCCTTCCCCGGCTTCAGCGACCTGCAATGGGAGGAGATCGCCAAGGACGTGTTCGACGAGCAGAAGGGCCGGCCGGCCGGAGCTTACGACCGGAAGCTCGCCAAGGCGCTTGGCACGATCGACCTCAGTCGCCCGGTGCCCGACCTCTGGCCGCAATTCATCGCGCTTGGCCAGGTCCCAGCCTTCGTGTTGCGGGGCGAGAATTCGGACGTGTTGAGCGCCGACACGCTGGAAGCGATGGTCGAGCGCCATCCCAACCTCCGCACCATGACGGTGCGCGAGCAGGGGCATGCTCCCGTGCTGAAAGAGCCGGAGACCATCGAGGCCATCAACGCCTTCTTCGCAGCCAACGATTGATGGCAAGGAAGCCGGCGCGGCAGGGCGCCCGCCGGGGCGCTCTAGTCGCTGCCGAGCAAGGGAAGCAGATTGGGAAGATTGCCCTTGGGCAGCTTGCTCTCGGCGGGAGTTGTCTCCTTGATGCGGGGAATGATCCGCGCGGCGATGTCTTGCGAGGCGGCCGCCTCTTTCCAGCTAATGCTTTCCGAAGTTGAGAACAAAGCCGGCAGATCGCGTCGCAGCTGATAGGACACCGCGACCGCGGTGCCTTTGTCAGGCGCTACGCCCTCGATCGTCACCGCGAGGCCCGACAGAGCGATCTTGCCCGACTCCAACTGGCTCAGCGCGCGCAAGGCGGCGGTGACCGCCTCATCCCAGTTCTTGGGCGCACCTGAGGCAAGCTCGAGCCGATCTTCCAGGCCGGGACGGCGGAACAATTGCCGCGACAGCTCGCGCACCTCTTTGCGCGCGCTCTCGCTCGGGACGCTGCCCGATAGACTCAAGGCATTGGAGCCGAGGTCGGCGACGAACACGAAGGGATCGGCGATCGGCGGCCTGATGTTTTCGCCGGCAATGGTGAGGCCGGTCGGCAACGGACCGGCAAGCGCTTTCTTCACCTCGACATAATCGGCGGCGCTACGCGCCTCACCGTCGACCTTGATGGCGACATTGAGGAGCCGCGCCGATCCTCGTTTCAAGTGCGAGAGCTGCTTGAGCCCGAAGCTGACCGCTCCGAGCCATTGATCGGTCGGCGGCGCGCCCTTAACGACCTTGAGTCGATCTTCGACCTCGAGATCGGGGAAATGCGCCTTGACCATGCCGAGCAAAGTTCGGCGATCCTCGTCGGTCGGCACGGAGCCGCGCAAGCGTATGCCGGACTCGATGCGCGTCGCCGACCAGACATAGCCGCTCGGGCGCCGCACCGGCTTGTCGGCGACCTTCACAGCGGCCAGCGCGCCGGTAATGTCGGGCGGGAACACGAGCCAGGCATGCGCGGCACGGAGCTGCGGCCCCGTGGCGAAGCCTGCTTGCACGCCGACGGTGGCGATCAGCGCGAGAGCCGCGACGACGCACAGCAGCAGTCTCGGCCGGAATTCCGACATGGAACCCTCACCCTTCTCGACGCGGGACGACTTGGTGTGGTCGACTGATCTGGCCAAACCTCGTTTACCCTGTCTTGCCGCAACGTCTCGCTACGGCGAAACGTTAATGATGCTGCCGCGGTGGGCGGACCCCAGCCCTTGGCCCATTTTCCCCGACGCAAATACGAATCGGTCCCCTCTCGCGTGTGCGATCTCGGATCAGGGCATGGGCTTGAATAAACAAACTATAGGCCATCGGCGGAAGCGGTTCCAGTTGGCTGTTATTTATTTCGCACTTGATTTTATTGGGCCGCTCAACTGGCGCTGGCTGTCCATTGACCCCTTGGCAAGACGGAAGCCTATCCGAGCGTCCCCGATTAATGGAAGTGATTCGCCAGACCGATGATGCCAATCGCGATCAGATAGATCGCCACCACGTAGTTCAACAGACGCGGCATGAGCAGGATCAGAATTCCGGCGATCAAGGCGATCAACGGACTGATCACGACGGGATCAATGGTCATGGTTCTTCCCCGTAAAGTTGGGCCGGTTGGCCCGATTCGCTAATTAGAAGAAGCGGAGCATAAGCGATCGGCCATGGCTTGTCGTGGCTGGAAAAAACTGCGCATGACTAGGGCATCGACAAACGGCGCCTAAACTCTGCCTGCCACCTTCAATCTTGTTCCAGAAAGCATATATGCCGTCTTGTCCTTGCCGCTTTTCGCGGCAAAGGGTAATGGACCGCCGGCCGGAGTCGGCACTTCGAGCACTCCCACGGGGAGAGGGGGGCTATCAGCTTCATGGTTGTCGAAGAACCCGGCTTTTGGCTCGCCGTTTTGCAGATCATCTGGATCGATGTTCTGCTGTCGGGCGACAACGCCGTGGTCATTGCGCTGGCCTGCCGCAAGCTCCCTCCCCGCCAGCGAATCTGGGGGGTGGTTCTCGGCACCGTGGTCGCCATCACGCTCCGGATCATATTTGCCGGATTGGTGACGACGCTGATGAAGATGGCTTACCTGAAGCTCGTCGGCGGCGTGCTGCTGTTGTGGATCGCCGTCAAGCTGCTTGGGCCGGAGGAGAACGGCAAGAGCGACCATGTCGAAGCAGTCGACACCCTGTGGCGCGCCGTCAGGATCGTCGCGATCGCCGATCTGGTGATGAGCCTCGACAACGTCATCGCCATCGCGGCGGTGGCGGAGAGATTCGAAGCGCCGCAGAGCTATGCGCTGCTGATGTTCGGGCTCGCTGTCAGCATTCCGCTGATCATGGCCGGCGCCGCGTTGGTGATGGCCGTGCTCGAGCGGTTTCCCGTCGTGGTCTGGGCGGGGGCGGCGCTGCTCGGCTGGATCGCCGGCGAGATCATCGCCAAGGATCCCCTGTTCACCGCCAATCTCGATCCCGCCGCGGCGCATACGGTATGGATGGTCGGTGCCACGCTGGGAGCGCTGTTCGTGGTCGGCGCCGGCTTGGTGCGACGACGTTGGCTGAGGCGCAGCGCGCCCGACCAGATCTAAGGCTCACTCTGCTTCGCTTGTAGCGGATCCGCCGTCACCGGGCTGGCCGGCCGCTTGTGGCCATCGGCTCCTCCCGCCACATTGTCGGCAACGAACGCTCCCCGCCTTCCGATCGGCCGCGACTTGCCGCTTGTGGTGTCCTGCGCCGTCTGCAATTCGAGCTCGGCGTTGATCTCGGCACCGAGCAGCACGATGTAGAACGAGATATAGAGCCAGAACAGCAGCACGATCACCGCGCCGAGCGAGCCGTAGGTGCGATCGTAATGCGCGAAGTTCGACACATAGAACGAGAAGCCCGCCGAGGCGATCAGCCAAATGATGGTGGCGCATAGCGAGCCGACCGTCACCCAGCGCCATTTTGCCGTCCTGCGGCAGGGACCATAGCGATAAAGCAAAGAGAGAAAGAGCAACACGATGAGCGCAAGCAACGGCCAGCGCGCAACCTTCACCGTAAGCTCGAAGGCGTGCGAATAACCGGCATAGGCGAACCAGATCGGCACGTAGACGATGGCGAGCAGCATCAGCACGCCGCTCAGGATACCGAGAAAGGCGAAGGCGAAGGCGCTGAGATAGAAGCGCAACAGGCTTCGCCGCTCGGGCTCCTCATAGGCGATGTTGAGCGCGGCGAACATGGCCTGCGTCAGATTGCCGACGCTCCACACGGCAAGCCCGATGCTCAAAATAAATCCCCAACCGAGCGAACTGTTGGAGCTCTCGGTGAGGTGCTTGATCTGCTCGATCACAATGTCATAGGCCTGCGGCGGAAGCACGGAGGACAGCATGCTGAATTGCTGCTCAACCGAGGACGGAGCGGCCGTGAGGCCGTAAAGGGCGATCAGCGCGGAGAGTGCGGGAAACACGGCGAACAGCGCATAAAAGGCGCAGCCGGCGGCAACCACCGAGAGGCTGTCACGGCCGCTTTCTATCCACGCCCGCTGCGCCACTTGCCACCAGCCCTTGAGAGGAATGTGGAACGGGCGCGTGGCATCGCGGCCATAAGGATCGGGCTTACGACTCATGGCCTTATGAAGGATGGTGCGAGGGCCTAAAGACAAGCGCAAAATGCGGGCGGCTCCGCGCAGGCGGTCTTAGGGCAAAACGATTGTGCCCTTGTACGTTCCGGCGACTAAGGTGTCGGTCCACAGTGCGCGAACACTCGGTCTGTCACCAAGAAATCGTCCAACCTCGCAGAGCTAGAAAGGCCACGAGCGCGGACGCCATCGCTGCCAGCATTGCCCCCACCGACAAGATAAGCGCGGCTGTGGCTTTCGTATTGGCGGTATTCGCAACTTCCGCCAAAGAAGCCATTACGGCATTTTGGGCGCTTGGTGCGGCCTTTATCTGCGCCGGCTGCTCGGCTTTGGCCCGGCCCAACACCCTCTGATCCAGGTACTCCTGAATGAGTGCGAGCTGTTCCCGATCCCATAAGTCGAGCCGCGCCTCAATCTCCTTCTCGGTGAGCCCGTCAAGTTCCGCGAAGAACTCATCGCGCTCTACGACCATGAAATTGCCCCCCAGCCTCGCTGATGGTTTCCCCACGTTCCCCCGCATGTCTCGACGCCGTAACACCTTAGCGGAGGCAGCCTAATTGGCGGCCCGGTGTTGCCCGGAGACACCACCGGGCCTAACCATCTCAAGGATTGTCGTGAAACAGGTCGAGATGGCTGGTCGAGCAACGTGCCCCCGGCGAGCCAGTTCCCGTGGAAGCAGACTTATGCACACCTAAAGAGGACGGACACCGTGAAGGCGCAAAGTCGCAAGTTAGAAGGGTGTCACAGGGGTCACTAACATGCCCATGTACCTCGAAATGTATCTGCTTCAGCAGATGACGCTCGCAGCAATGGTCAGTTGGCGGCTTACGCCGCTAGAGTATCCCAGCCGTGATCAGGGCAAGCAGGATGAACGAACCCAGGCAGAACAGCTTTAGCGCCATTACGTCCGCTTGGCGCTTCGTTGCTGGCTGGAACTTAAAATTTCCCGATGTTTGTGGAATGGCCATGTTTCCCCCGTTTGTTCGCGCCCTGCAAATCTGTAGTGCGGGTGCTCAAACAAAAACGAGATGATTGGCCAATCGTTCCCTAGCCACCGCGAGGGTGTTGACGATGGACGAGGCGGGCGCGCAGCGAATATCGCCAAGCTGCCCACGCTATTGAGCAGGGTCAAGCCGCAACTCTTTGGAACGATGCGGCTCGCCGCCGCGTTAAAGGCGCAGTCCGGCAGCATCCCGTCCACCCCTTGGCATCCTGCCGGTCGGCCTGGCTTTCAGACCCGTGCATGAGTTTTGCGCGGGGCTCCTTTTTGAGGGGCACTCAAGCTGGGATGCAGAACGGCCCCGCGCCCAACGAGCGAGCGCGAGGCCGTTTCTACAGTCCAGCGGCTATTTGCACTCAGTCATCGTGTGCATGGCAGTCTCGGCTTCTCCCTGAGTGGGGTACTTGCCGAGCATCTTAAATTTCTTCTCGTCGTTGGGATTCGTGGCCATCGTTACGCATTTTTTCGTCGTCATATCGAGCATCACATAAATTTCGTCCGCGAATGCTGGCGTAGCGAAGCCGACGATTACGGCTGCTGCGATAAGATATTTCTTCATTGGATACTCCTTGGGTTTGGTCGCCCTCCGCTCCGGAGAGCAACGCAAAATCAACTCCATAGGAGGCAAAACGATCCTTTAGGGGGCGAAGGGCGTCGGCTTCGGCGCGCCGTCGAGGTACGTCTAGGAACGCCGCGGGAACGGTGATATTGCCGCGTCGGTGGCAATCCGGTGGCAATTCCTGTTTTGTTGCCTGCGTGGGCGCGACTAACCAATTGAGTTCCTTGTAAGGATGGGTGGCCGAGTGGTTGAAGGCACCGGTCTTGAAAACCGGCAGGCGCGCAAGCGTCTCGAGGGTTCGAATCCCTCCCCATCCGCCACCTAGCCCGAGCTCGCGCCTTCGCGGTGCTTGACGGCGAACTCCTCCTCCGGTGACAGCACGAGCCGCTTCCGGCCATGCATCGCGAAGTAGGCGATCGCCAGCGCATACCAGATCAACACGCCGATCACTCCGGTGCGGTAGAGCGGATCGGCAAGCTGGAAGCCGATGGTCACGAGCGCGATGATCACCGTCAGCGTCGCCCCAACCACACCGAACGGACTGCGATAGGGACGCTCGATATTGGGAAAGCGGCGACGGAGGCGGATGAAGGTGAGGCCTTGCAGCAGATATGAGAACATCGCGCCGAACACCGCCATGTTGAGCAGCACGCCGCCGATGAAGGCCCCTGCCCTCTCGCCGCCCATGCCGAACCACACGACCAGCATCACGGCGAGACCGACCAATGCGCCGGCGATGAGGGCGACGTTCGGCGTCTTGTGTTTGCCGTGGGTGACGGAGAGGAAGTGTGGGAAATAGCCGGCCCGCGACAGCGAGTAGATCTGCCGGCCGCTGGCGAAGATGATGGCGTGAAAGCTTGCGACCAGGCCGATCACGGCGGCCACGGCCAGGGCTCCCGCCGCGTTCGAGGCGAAAATCGCGCGGAAGCCGTCGAGGATCGGCTCGCCCGACGTGCCGAGCGCGAAGGCGCCGTGAACGGTCGTGGTCACCCCGGCGGCGTCGGTGATTTGCCGTTCGATCGGTATCGAGGGATTGAAGAGGAGCACGAGGAATCCCAGCACGATCAGCGTGAACATTCCGAGCATGATGCCCTTCGGCATGTCGCGCTTGGGATCGACCGACTCTTCGGCCGCCAGTGGCAGCTGCTCGATGGCGAGGAACAGCCACACCGCGAACGGCATCGAGGCCAGCACGCCGTAAATGCCGAAAGGCAGGAACGGACCATTGCCGTCCGGTAGTTCGATGGCCGCGCCGGTCGCCGGGTCGGCGCCGATATTCATGGCGTATTTGCCGAAATCGAAGAACGGGATCGCGCTGATGAAGAAGATGACGAGGACCGCGATGGCGAGCAGCGTCACGATGGTGGTGACAGTGAAAGACAGCTCGACGCCGCGGGCGTTGAGGGTGACAAACACGATGTAACCGAGCATCCACCACACCGGCTGAAATGCGGCCGGGGTGTCGAAGATCGCCGTGAGATAGGCGCCGATGAAGTAGACGATCACGGCCGGCGTCAGCACATATTCGACGTTCTCGGCAACGCCGGTGATGAACCCGCCCCAGGGCCCAAAGGCGGTGCGGGCGAACGAGTAGGCTCCGCCGGTGTGCGGCAATGCCGGACTCATCTCGGCGATGGAATAGGTCAGGCCGAGATACATGATGGTAATGATGATGGTGCCGAGGAACATGCCGCCCCAGCCGCCCACGGCGAAGCCGAGGTTCCAGCCGGAGAAATCGCCGGAGATGACGGCGGCGACGCCGAGCGCCCACAGATAGAAGACGCCCGCGTGCCGCCTGAGTTCGCGGTCTTCGAAATAGTCTATGCCGGCACTACGATAGGAGACGCCACCTTCGTGCTGCTTATCCGCCATGTTCCCGACCCGCGCCCCTGTTGCGAATGCGTCAGACAGCGTCCCCCGATCCTCCGCGGAAGATGAACGGTCTACCTAGCACGAAACAGGGCCCCAGCCCAATGCGGTGCGTTCGGGCCAAAAATTCAATGCGCCGGAGCGCCGGCCCAATAAGCGCGAAGCGTGTCGAGAACCTTTTCGCCGAGAGCCGTCAATCGCGCATGGCGTTCGAGTTTTTCGATGCTGTTGCGCGCGGCCTCTCCATTATTGTCGCGACGCTCGACCGCGAGCCTTGCCTCCACCGCGCTGAGTGCTCCACTGTCGAGCAGCCGGTTCATGGCAAGATGCACGCGGGTTGCGACAAAACCGGCATGGAAGATGCCGTCGATCGGCCGCTTGTCGGGACGGAGCGGCGACTCGTAGCGCTCGCTTCCGCTGTTCTCGGTCAAGGCGCCGTCGGCCGACACGCCGAACAGCAGCACATGGCTGCTCTCATGCACGAGCAGATCGACGATCGAGATGCTGCTGCGTCTTGGCTCGGCATTCAGCAATGACGCGCCCCAGAGGAAGAAGGTCGAAGCGCCGTTGAATCGATCCGCCGGATCGTCGCCTGCCGGTGTGGCGAGCACGATCATCCTGACGAGCCGCTGCACCTCGGCATGGAAGTCAGGATCGGCTCGCTTGAAGAGGGCGATGCCGGCAGCGATGGCCTCCTTGCCGGCTGCGAAGCTTTCAGCCTCCGGAGGCCTGGGCTTGAACGGGCGCCGCGGGTCGGTGTCGAACAGAAGCTGGAAATGCTCCCACCACGGCCCCGGCACGGCAGGATCGTGGAGGCGCACTACGCCGGAATCGGCGGGAAGCGAGAGGGCTTGGACAACCGAGGCGAAGGCGTCCGCGACATCGCCGCGTGGCGACTTGGCCAGCTCGGCGACAAGCTTCGAATAGAGTCCAAACACCCAAGGAGAAACCGGCCCCGAGTTGAGACGTGCGTCGATCCCCGCCAAAGTCGCCGCGTGGGCATCCGCCAAGCATGCCACCTCGGCGAGATAGGCCAAAGACTCGGCCAAGCGAGCGCGCAATGAAGCATCGATGGCCGCGACCCTCTGTGCCGACGGTTCAAGGCTCCAGCGCGGCACCTCCATCGCCATGTCTTTGGACTCAGCAGTGAGGGACAGTTCGGCCTCCACGTGCGTCAAGCATGACCACAAACACCATCAACCCCGCAAGCGGCGAGCTTGCGGGGCGCATCGCGCCCGCTCAGCGGAACAAGACGTTGGTTCCCACCACAGACAGTTCTGCCGTATCGCCGACAAACTTAGACGGCGACCGAACTCGTGGCTACCGCCCTATTTCAGAGCCGGAAGCCGCTGCGGCTCGACTATGACGGCTTGGTTGTGGTGAAAGAAGCAGCCCCCGAGCGTGAAAGACGCCGCGAGGACCGCCAAAACGGCGATCAATCGCATACGCATACGCATACTAGCCCCCAATAGAACGCGGTACGCAGAACTAAACCGACTACTGTACAGCCTCCATTGGAACCACATCTGCGCCGGAAAATGGTGGCGAAATTGCCACAGCCGGTAGTGAAGATTTTCATAGGAATTTGGCCGGTTGCGTGACGGCAAAGGCTAGCCATATCGGGCAATTTGGCCGTTATGAACCATTCGTTAACCATCTCCCGGTGCTAATGGCTTGAAACAATCAGCCCGGCGACTCGCGTGTCAGAAAGCCGATTCCTCCAATCCTTCTTTGCGGTTAGCGCCAGCGCCGTCTTGGTTTCTGGAACGCTTCTGCTGCTGAGCTCTACGGCCCCGTGGAACCCTCCCCAACTAGCCGACGGAGATCCCTCGACACCCGACGCCGCGAACCTATCGTCGGAGGCGACGGCATCGATCGACATCGAGGTTCCGCAAGCGCCGCTCGCCTCTGACCAGGCCGACACCGCTGAGATCACCGAGCCTGACATGGCTGCGGAAGCTGAGCCCGAATTGGCTGCGCAAACCGAGACGGAAGAGCCCACCGTGCCTGCCCTTCCCGAAACGGCCTCTCCGGAGGTTGAAGCCGTTGCCGCGCTCGGCACGCCGCTCAGCCCTGAGAGCGCCGACGTCTCCCTCGACGGCGGCGCTGACGCGCCCGTCGCGGTCCAGGC
>JBAUOI010000363.1:0-1720 GCA_049579665.1 Methyloceanibacter sp. | reverse complement strand
GAGGGGCTTCGCCCCGAGCCGCGTAGCGTCGAGGCGCCTCCCATCGAGACCGAGAACCCGGCGCCCGCTGAGGCTGACGACGAGCCGGCGGATGAACCGGCGCCTCTGCCTGAGCTGAAGAGCTTCGAGGATGTGGTCGCGCTCGCCGAGGCAAAGCGAGACCTGAAGCTCAAGCATGCGCTGTTGGAACAAATTCGGCTGGTGCATTTCAAGACGGGCAATATCGAGATCAATCCGCTGCCGCAGGCGCCGCGCGAGCTCGGTCAGGAGCTGATGCGCAAGCTGAAAGCCTGGACCGGTCGCGTGTGGATCGTCGCGGTGAGCGACGAGGAAGGCGCGCCGCCCCTCAGGCAGCAGCGGCGCGAGAAGGAAGCACGCGAGATCGAGAAGGTCCGCGAGCATCCTTCCGTCAAGCAGGTGATGCAGCATTTCCCCGGCGCGCGCATTGCTGCCGTGCGGCCCGTGATTGAACCCACGCCGCAAGAGGCCGCCGAAGAGCCGGAAGAGTTCAAGGAGGACGGGACCAACTGATGAAGAATTTCGCCGAGATGATGAAGCAGGCGCAACAGCTGCAAGGCCGCATGGTCGACATCCAGGCCGAGCTTGAGCGCACGCTGATCGAGGGCCGCTCCGGCGGCGGCATGGTCGTGGTGACGCTCTCCGGCAAAGGCGACATGACCGGTCTCACGATCGACCCGTCGCTGCTCAAGCCGGAGGAGGCCGAGATCTTGGAGGACCTCATCGTCGCCGCGCATAACGACGCCAAGGCCAAGGTCGAGGAGGCGATGAAAGAGAAGATGAAGAGCCTCACCGGCGGTCTGCCGCTCCCTCCCGGCCTCAAGCTGTTCTGATTGCATGGCGCGCGTCGCGGCAGGTCCCGAGATCGAGCGGCTGATTCAGCTCCTGGCCAGGCTGCCGGGGCTGGGCCCCCGCTCGGCGCGCCGCGCCGCGCTGCATCTCGTCAAGAAGAAGGAGCAGCTGCTCGAGCCGCTGGCCACCGCTCTGGCCGAGACGCGCGACACGATCCTCACCTGCGAGACCTGCGGCAATATCGATACGCAGAGCCCGTGCACACTCTGCCGCGACCCCGCGCGCGACCGCTCGCTGATCTGCGTGGTCGAGGAGGTCGGCGATCTCTGGGCGCTCGAGCGCGCGGGCGTGCTCAACGGACTCTATCATGTGCTGGGCGGCACGCTCTCGCCGCTAGACGGCGTCGGCCCCGACGATCTCTCCATCGCCAAGCTGATCGAGCGCGCGCGCGATCCCGGCGTCAAAGAAGTCCTGCTGGCGCTGAACGCCACCGTCGAGGGCCAGTCCACCGCGCATTACCTGATGGACCGGCTCACCGGCGCGAATGTCACCGTGTCGCGGCTCGCGCATGGCGTGCCGATCGGCGGCGAGCTCGACTATCTCGACGAAGGCACCCTGGCCGCAGCGGTCAAGGCAAGAAAGACGATGTGATGTCTGCCGCACTTGCGAGCCGGCAGTGACGCGCAAACGCATCATTGTCGTCTCCGACAAGATGCAGCGGGGTTACCGTTACGCCTTGAGCGCGCCCACCGGCCGCCAATTCGATCCGGAGTTCAAACCCGAGCTGACCCCGCGTGAGATGCTGCGGCTCGGGGTGTTTTGCGGCAAGTACATGACGGATACGCGCGGCGAGTTTCCCGAGAGCTGGTTCGCAGGCGCGAAGCTTGCGCCGAAACGGCGCGACTGCTCG
>JBAUOI010000362.1:0-2461 GCA_049579665.1 Methyloceanibacter sp. | reverse complement strand
AGTGTTCGGCAGCGGCACCAGCCAGACCTCGATCTCGTCTGCGTGCGAAGACATGAAGTTGATGCCGCGATCGCCAGGACGGAAACCTGAGATAGGGACAAACTTCACCCCGCACACCGCCGCAGGACCCGAATACCCATTAGGCGTTTTCCTTTCAATTCGCCTCTGCTGTTTAGGCACCAGCACAATGTCAAAACGAAGCTTACCGTCGAACACCGGTATCGTCTCATCGCACACTTCAAGGTCGGCGTTAGAAAGATTGGGCCGCGCTCGAAGGAAAGCTCCGGTCATCGGATCGAGCACGCCGCGAAGCTGCTCCTTGGTGACGGGAATTTTTTTGGGGTTTGGTCGTTTTTTTGGCGACGTCGAAACCTCTGAAACCGCGCCACCAGAAAATGAAATACGAACATCACCGTGCTTGTCGCCCCCTGAATAGTCCAACGTGTAGAGCGATGGTAGCGGACCTGACTTGCTGACCTTGCCCGCACTCGTCGTACCGCCGCTCCATTTATAGATCAGTCCACCCAGAGCGGAGGACTGACCGTCCCCCTTCATTTCGTAGTCCGAACTCCGCACGGTGATGTCGAGACGAATATCGCCAAAATGAAGCCCGGCCCAATAAACACCGTAGTTCGCGGTGATCCGGGTGGCAGCGCGACGAGCATCCTCTGCCAAGGCTCCGCCCCTCAACAGGACGCTGGCAACGATAAGACCAATAACGAATGGCTTTGAATTCATCCTGCTTGCCCACAGGTTCTTTCGGCTCATTTCACCGCTCCGATGTCCGGTAGCTGCCAATGATACTCCCCAACGAGTCATGCGGATGGCAATGTCCGCTGTGGGTCATGAGTCCCATCGCCAAGATGAATCAAAGCCGTGAGACCGTTTTTTCGAGCGGGCATCGATGTCGGCTAAGTGCCGTCAATAGACATGCTGCGGTCGCTGAGCCGATCCCAAAGACCAACGCTACGCGAACGATTTCACCTTGGTGAGAGGAGTTGCCCGGGTCGGAACACGCGAAACGCGAAAGCGAGAACAACGCGCGCCCGCGCCAGGCAATTCCGCCAACTGCCATGAAAACCAGAATGAAGCAGACTGTCTTTCCGCACCCTCATGCTCAGGGACCTCGGCTGCACGCCCGACGCCTTGCCGACCCGTGTCGTTAAGGCTGAGCTCTGGCGCATAAAGCCCGGGCGCCCACCTCCGTCGACAAAAAAAGACGTTACTGCAGCCGATCCCGTCGCCACCACCTACCTCCGGTGACTTTGCGGTAACGCACAGGACTTATTTCAGCATGCCTTTTAAGCCGCCTGAGAATTGCCACGCTTTCGAGGCTAGCGTTACGGACTCAGATTCGCGCGTACGAGAGGGAAAATCGTCAGCCTGAACGGGGGAAAGCCCGGCCCAATGGCCGGGCTTTTCACTTTTTGCACGCCGGAATTTCAACAATCAGTCGGACGGGGCACTCAGGCCACCAAAGGTCCCACGAATTCAAGCGCCCGTTCAAACGAAAAAGAAGAAGCCCCGACGGGGGGACGGGGCTTCTTCGGTTCCTTTGGGGGGAACAAGGTGACGGGAGGGAAGCCGTCACTGTTCTTGCTTAGCACTTGGGGAGTTGAGAACAACCCCCTCAATCATGAACATTTTGTGATGGTCCGAGTTCGGAGATGGGCCAGCGGCGGACAGAAGCCGCCGCCGCCGCCCTTACTTCACCACTGCGATAATTGGCCCATAGCCACCATGGCCGGGCGCGTCGTTGCGGCCGAGCTCCGGCGCATAGAGCCCAGGTGCCTCGCCTCCGTCGAGAAAAAGGGCATTGCTGCAGCCGAGGCCGTCGCGGAAAAACCGGGCAAATTCGTAGAAGTTGACCCATCCTTTGGTGATGACGAAATGGACCTCGGTGGGGCTCGAAATGCCGACCCCGTTCCTCGGCTTGCGATCGTTAGAGTCGACGATGAAGGCCGGATGAAGGGCGCCGTCGATGACGAGCATTGGTCCCGACTGCGTGGCGAAATTCGCCTTCGGATTGTTGGCGAGAAATCGTCCCGTTTCTAGGATGCCCGCCCGGCCATCCTCGATATAGAGAACACCGTTCGGCTTTTTGTAGAAGTTCGGTATCTGACTGGGCGCTCCGGTCAGCGTAGCGATATTGGCCGGGGTTAGTTCACCGCCATTCTCGATATATAGACCGACGGGCCGGAGATCGCCCTGGTACATGCCGCCGTTCATGGCAAATCGCAGGGACTTGCCCTTGCTTTCGAGGTCCGCGGCGAGCGCCGCAAAGGTCCGGTAAGGCTTGCCGTTGTCACCTCGCCAGTAGATGCGCAGGTCGTCTTTAGTCAGATCGAAGCTACAAACGATGTAGGACGCGCCCTCGAAGGACTCGCTGCGGCACGACTCGGCTTGGGCTACTCCGGGCGCCGCGAGACAAAGCGGGGCCACCGCGCAAAGCTGAATCAGG
>JBAUOI010000361.1:0-2640 GCA_049579665.1 Methyloceanibacter sp. | reverse complement strand
GCACCGGCACCGGCTGCATCCTCGTCACGCTGCTGGCCGAGCTGCCGAACGCGCAAGGAATCGGCACCGACAAGAGCCCCGCCGCTCTCGCCTGCGCCGCCGCCAACGCCGATCGCCTAGGTGTCGGCCCCCGCGCCAGCTTCATCGCTGCCGATTGGCTCGGTGCCGCCTCCCGCCGATTCGACTTGATCCTCTCCAACCCGCCTTACATCGCCTCCGGCGAGATCGCGGACCTCGCGCCCGATGTGGCGGGCTACGATCCGCATCTTGCGCTCGATGGCGGGCCTGACGGCCTCGACACCTACCGGCAGATCGCCGCCCGCGCGGGCGAGGCGCTCACTGAGCAAGGTCGGCTGCTGCTCGAAATCGGCCCAACCCAAGGTGATGCCGTCGCCGCGATCCTGCGCGATAGCGGGCTCGAGCCTCAAGCCATCGTGCGGGATTTGGCCGGAAGGCCGCGCGTGGTTGTGGCAGGGTCATGACAGGGGCCCTTCGATCCACAGGCTCGCACGGCAAAAAAACGCTTGGAAAACCGCGATGTTCGGGTTAGGTTCACTGCAACACATGACTATTCGGCCAATAGCGCTGGGCAAGCGCGCGGCCGGTTGCAACGGCAACAAGAGCGGATTCTCGCGACTCTCGATTGAAAGGCTTCCGGGCCTCTCGTGATGTCCAAGGGACGCTCAACCGCCCATCAGGCTGAGGTTGACTGGCGCTAGCTCAAGGACTTTGACGCTTAGCGCCGGAGTGAACGACTCATAACAAGGCGAAAAAAGCGCGGCTTAGACGACTGCACGGCCGATCCCGCATTCCGGGCGCGAAGAGCGTGATGGAGGGCGAGGCCGTGGCCAAACCAGTAAGTAACCAGGGAAGGACGCGGGGGCTAGCCCCGCCTAGCAGGTGATTAGACGGAAATGAGGCAAGGACAACAGAATCGCAGGGGCCGCGGCCGCGGTGGCCGGAAGCCCCAAAATCCTTTGGCGCGGAACTATGAATCGAACGGGCCCGACGTGAAGATCAGGGGCACCGCGGCGCATATCGCCGAGAAATACATGTCGCTCGCGCGCGACGCTCTCGCCTCGGGCGACATGGTGGGCGCCGAGAGCTATCTCCAGCACGCCGAGCACTACAATCGCATCATCATGGCCGCGCAGGCGCAGTTCGGCGGCCAGCCCGGCCAGCATCAAGGTGGCGAGAGCCCCAATGGCTCGTATCGCAACCCGCGCTGGAACTCGGAAGGCTCCGACGACGATGGCGATTTCGACGAAGGCGGGGAGATCCGCGCCGGCGGCGGTGGCGACATTCGCCAAGGTGGCGGTGACGTGCGCCAAGGCGGCGGCGGGCAGGATCGCGAGCGCCATGCCGGCGACCGCGAGCATCACCCCGGCGGGCGTGACCGTAACCGCCAAGGCGGCAATGGCCGCGACGGCGGTCGCGATCGCGAGTCCAACGGCTCAGACCAGCCCGAGGCGCATCAGCCCGACGAGACTACTCCCGATCCTGTGAGCTAGTACGGTCCGCTTGCATGTAGGCTGTCACGCCCACGCGAATGGGATTCAGTGGCCGTTGAGTGCCGCAGACCCTCGCGGGACGGTGGTGATTGTCTGCCCCATTCCCCTTTTTGCGGGAGCTTCCCGGCGCTATATGTCCGTTAACGGTGGCTGCGTTATAGCGCCGTAACCCCGCCATTTCCCCGCCTCCCAGCCTGTACCCAAGGGACGCCGCCCATGGATTTCGAGAAACTCTCAGACCGCCTCAAGGGATTCATCCAGTCGGCGCAGACGCTTGCCGTGCGCGAAGGCAATCCGCAGATCACGCCGGAGCATCTCTTGAAGGTGCTGCTCGACGACCCCGAGGGGCTTGCGAGCGGGCTGATCGCGCGCGCCGGCGGCAATCCCAAACAGGCTCTGGAGAAGACCGAGACCGCGCTCGCCAAGCTGCCCAAGGTGAGCGGGGGCGGGGCCGCGCAACCGCATATGGCGGCGGCGCTCGCCCGCGTGCTCGACCAGGCCGAGCAGATGGCGACCAAGGCCGGCGACAGCTATGTGACGGTCGAGCGCGCGCTCCAGGCGCTCTCCATGAGCAAGGAGGCCGAGTCCTCGCGCATCCTCACCGAGTCGGGCCTGACCCCACAAAATCTGAACAACGCCATCAACGATCTGCGCAAGGGACGCACCGCCGATAGCGCCGGCGCCGAGCAATCCTATGACGCGCTGAAGCGCTATACCCGCGACTTCACCGAGGCCGCCGCCGCCGGCAAGCTCGATCCGGTGATCGGCCGCGACGAGGAGATCAGGCGCACGATTCAAGTGCTGTCGCGCCGCACCAAGAACAATCCCGTGCTGATCGGCGAGCCGGGCGTCGGCAAGACGGCGATCGTCGAGGGGCTGGCGCACCGCATCGTGCAGGGCGACGTGCCGGAGAGCCTGAAGGACAAGAAGGTGCTCTCGCTCGACATGGGTGCGCTGATCGCCGGCGCCAAATATCGCGGCGAGTTCGAGGAGCGGCTCAAATCCGTGCTGTCGGAGATCGAGGCGGCGCAAGGGCAGATCATCCTGTTCATCGACGAGATGCACACGCTGGTCGGCGCCGGCAAGGCCGACGGAGCGATGGATGCCTCCAACCTGCTGAAGCCAGCTT
>JBAUOI010000360.1:0-2872 GCA_049579665.1 Methyloceanibacter sp. | reverse complement strand
GTCCAGATGGGGCTTCAGCTCTTGGGAAACAGCCTTGTGACGTGGCCCATCTTGCGGCCGGGGCGCGCCTCGGCCTTGCCGTAGAGGTGGACGGCGGTGCCGGGCTCGGCGGCCAGCGAACGCCACTTGTCGGCATCGGCGCCGATCAAATTGGCCATCACCGCATCGCTGTGGCGGCTGGTCTCGCCGAGCGGCCAGCCGCAAATCGCCCGAATGTGGTTCTCGAACTGGCTGACCACGCAGGCATCGAGCGTCCAATGGCCCGAATTATGGACGCGCGGGGCGAACTCATTGACGATCAGCGCCGGGCACTCGCCTTCGCGCTCGAACATCTCCACGCAGAGCACGCCGACATGGGAGAGCGCGTCGGCGACCTTGCCGGCGATCGCCTTGGCCGCCTCCGCCGTGCTGCGGGCGATGCGTGCCGGCGCGCGGCTGATGGCGAGGATGCCTCCCTGATGCACGTTCTCGACCGGATCGTAGAATGCGAGCGCGCCGTCCTGGCCGCGCACGACGATCACCGAAATCTCGCGCTCGAATCGGACCAAGCCTTCGAGCAGCGCCGGCGCATTGCCGATCGCCTCGAGCGCGGCCTCCGCCTCGTCCTCGGCGCGGATCGGCGCCTGCCCCTTGCCGTCATAGCCGAAACGCCGCGTCTTGAGCAGCGCTGGCGGTTTGATGCGCGACAGGGCCGCGCGCAGATCATCCAGCCGATCGACGCGCGCGTAAGGGGCGACGGGAATGCCGAGTCCGGTGACGAAATCCTTCTCGACCAGGCGGTCCTGCGCCACGGCGAACGACTTCGCCTTGGGGAAGACCGACGCCGCGCTGGACGCCGCTTCGAGCGTCTCGGCCGGCACGTTTTCGAACTCGCAGGTCACCACGTCGACGGCGTCGGCGAAGCGCGCGACCGCGTCGGCGTCGGTGTAGGGGCCGACTGTTTTTGCCGCGGACACATCGAAGGCCGGCACGCCGGCCTCGTCGGAATAGATATGCGATTTGAGGCCAAGCCGGCTCGCCGCCACTGCCAGCATGCGGCCGAGTTGCCCGCCGCCGAGGATGCCGATGGTGCTGCCGGGCGGCAGCAGAGCGTCAGCCATCATCCTCGACCGCCTCGGCAATGGCGTCGGTCTGCGCCGCGCGATAGGCGGCGACGCGGACACTGAGGCTAGAATCGTGGAGCGCCAGGATCTGCGCCGCAAGCAGCCCGGCGTTGACGGCGCCCGCTTCGCCGATCGCCAAGGTGCCGACCGGCACGCCCGCCGGCATCTGGGCGATGGAGAGCAGGCTGTCGAGGCCCTTAAGCGCCCGGCTCTCGATCGGCACGCCGAGCACCGGGAGCTCGGTCATGGAGGCAGTCATGCCGGGGAGATGGGCGGCGCCGCCGGCGCCGGCGATGATCACTTTGAGCCCGCGCTCGCGCGCGCTGCTGGCGTAGTCGTAAAGCCGCTTCGGCGTCCGATGCGCCGAGACGACCTTGGTCTCATAAGGCACTTTGAGCTGATCGAGGACGGCGGCGGCGGCCTTCAAGGTCGGCCAGTCCGAGCGGCTGCCCATGATGATGCCGACGACGGGCTTCTCGCTCATGTTTTAAGTCTCGGGAGGAACAGGCCGGCTCGCGGAAAGCGCGGGATTATAGGGATAGGCCCTTGCTTGGCAAGGCAAAGCTCGCTTGTTCACCCTTAAGGCGAGCCTGGACGCCGGGCCGGAGTTGGCGCAAATCAGTCCGATGGCGCAACATCCCGCACGGGCCGGCAAGTTGATGCGAGCCTATCTCCTGCTCGTCGCCCTCCTGCTGGTGCCGATTGCGCTCAGCTACGGCATCGCGCCCGAGACGGTCCTTCCCAAGTTTCTCAACATCACCGTCGCGGGAACCGATCAGACGCAGATCTTTCGTGCGCTGATGTGCCTTTATCTTGCGGCGTCAACCTTCTGGGCGATCGCGGCCTTCAAACCGGACTGGCAGCGTGTCGCGGTGATTTGGGCCATCTTCTTTGCCTTCTCGCTCGCTATCGGCCGGGTGATCAGCCTCGTGGTGGACGGCCCCGCCAGCCGATTGCTCGACTATTATCTCGTTCTGGAAGTCGTTGGCGGATTGCTCGGCTTGGCAGTTCTGGCTTATGCGCGAAAGTCATCCGCCTAGGCGATAATGTCGGGCAGGAGCTGGTCCTCGATGCGGGCGATCTCGTCCTTGAGATAGAGCTTCTTCTTCTTCAGGCGCTTGAGCTGGAGCGCGTCCGCGCGGCCGGATTCTTCGAGCGCGTTGATCGCGCTGTCGAGGTCGCGGTGCTCTTGCTTGAGCCTGAGCAGCGTCGCCCGGAGCTCGCGAATCTCCTCGCTCTCCATCGGACGTCCCTTGCTCCTTCATTGCCCCCCGGGACGGCGGAAAGTATCGCGGCGAACCGGGGGCCGCGCAAGGCCTTGGCGCGATTTGCTAAGGGGTTGGCGGCGGTTGATCCGGCACGAGCAGCGACGCCGGACCGCAGGCCAGGATTAGACAAATCGTCCTCGATTTGACAGAATGGCCAATCGGAGACCAACAAATATGGAGGTCCGATATGGCGCTAGACGCACACCTCGTGGAGTTGTCCGAGAAGCATCGTGCACTGGATCGAAAGATCGAAGAAGAGTTGGCCCGGCCAACGGCGGACGACCTCAAAGTCGCGGAATGGAAGCGTCAAAAATTGCGTCTCAAGGATGAGATGGAGCGTCTGAAGCACGAGGTGAGCCACTAGGCTCGCCTGCGCTTCTGAGTTTTGACAAGGCCGTAGGGGGCGCAGGGGACAGCTCGCGCCCAAACGGTCTTTCATTTTTTTGGTTTTGCCGAATGAGTTGCGCCTAAAGGGGGATCGGGCGATGGCGGCCGGAGCGC
>JBAUOI010000359.1:0-4558 GCA_049579665.1 Methyloceanibacter sp. | reverse complement strand
GTTAGACTCCGGGGATACCTCTCCCCGCGAGTGACGGTAATCATCAGTACTTGCAATCGGGCGAAATCTCTCGAACGTGCGCTTGAGGCGCTGCGCCACCAGGCCTACCCCAGATTTGAAGTCGTCGGCGTCAACGGGCCTTCCACCGATGACACCGATGCTCTCCTCAAACGGAACGGCCGGGATATCAAGGCTGCGGTTTGTCCCGAGCCGAACCTCGGGATGGAGTCCGAATTGGTTTGCAGGGACAACGTCCTATCCGCAGCTTCGCGCTTCGCTCGACACGTTCATTTCTTCGCTTTCTCACCGTACCCAAGCTCACCGGCACTCATTCCCGCCCCCCTCGAAGCTGCATTAAAATACAGCCATCCCTCGTTAAATGAGGAGCGAGCCGCAGACCGCCTGTGACTTGGGATGAGGAACGCGGTGGTCAGGCCTAAGATAGACTCTCAGGGTTCCAGCCGAGCAGCATAAGCATGAGGAAGAACCCCACGACATAGGCGAGGGCGACGGTCCATCCCTCTCTCAGCCAGCGGCCTACGGATCTCGCTTCCGGCATCAGACCCGCAACCGCAACGCCGGCGGACGACCCGAACCAAATCATCGAGCCGCCGAAACCGACGGCGTAAGCCAGGAATCCCCAATCATAGTTGCCCTGCTTGATGGCGAGCGCAGTCAGCGGAATATTGTCGAACACGGCCGAGACGAAGCCGAGCCCGAGCGCTGTCTCCCAGCTGGGCGCCGGCAAGGATTTGACCGGCATCATCGATGCTGCTGAGACAAGCGCGATGAGAAACAGCGCTCCGCGCGCGGCGTGGGGAAGGATGGACCAATCCGGTCGCGCGATTGGGGTGGTCAGGAGAATCGCCGCCGCGACCGCAAGTCCTATCAGGGGGAGCTCGTCCAGAATGTGGGCATCGAGCAGATGTGCCCCGACATTGGCGGCGATCGCCGATGCGAGCACGATGGCGACCACGGCGACGTGCCTGAACGAGATGCGTAGGCCCGTCGGCGGATCTTTGACGATCGGCGCGTATTTCTGTTGCGCAAGCGATGCCGGAATACCCGAGACGAGCAACGCACACGCGGCAGCGACATAGGCATGAAGCACCTGAAGGGGACTGACGCCGGCGATCCAAAGCATCGTTGTCGTCGTGTCGCCGATGACGCTGCCAGCGCCGCCGGCATTGGCCGCGGCGACGATTGCCGCGAGGTAGCCGATGCGCACGCGGCCTTTGAACACATGCCGTGCAACGGTCGCGCCGATCAGTGCCGCGGCGATGTTGTCGAGGAACGAGGAGATCACGAACACGAGAGCCAGGAGCACGAAACCGCCGGTCCAATTGTCCGGTAGAGCGGCCGGCATCCAGTCAGGGATGCGGCTCGCCTCGAAATGGCGGGCAAGGAGAGCGAAGCCGACCAGAAGCAGAAACAGATTCGCGATGAGAACCCATTCATGCTCGTAATGCGCAACGAGGCCTGCCAGGCCTGCGCCCTCGTTAAAGCCGGTGCCCAACAGCTTCTTGAGCGTGATGGCGCCGAGGCCGATGAGAGCGGCGGCTAGCGTATGATGATGAAAAATGGCGACGCAGGCGAGCGTGGCGCCGAACAGCAGAAAATCGATCAACACCGAAAGATCGTGGGCGCTGAGATAAGGGGCGACGCTAACGGCCACGCCTAAAGTCCTGCCGGTTTCGTTGTCGGTTCAGTCGAGTAATACAGTCCCCGCCGACAAATCACAGCCGGCAATATTGCTCGGGCTTCCGTTAGCATCGTCTGTTGGCGGCACAAAGCAGAACTTATCCCCGCCTCTTCGGCCCGACAGTGCGCCCATCCCTCGTCCATGAGGACGCGAGCTCGCAGACCGTCTGAATCTTGGGATGAGGGGCGCGGCGCCTGAGGTGCCGGCGGACAAGAAGGGCCCGAGTCCATCCGTGGAAGGCAAGCCTGGAAACCCGCCGGCAGGCCTAACGGACCAGCCTCAGGGGTCCTGACCTCGCTCCTGAGGCTACGCCCGGCTTGCGAGGCGCGGGGCTGCAATATCGCCGCCAGCGGGGCGCCGAAAGGCTGCCCATTATTGCGCAACGGACGCGGCCGATCGGTGCCCCGCAGTCCTCGCTGTTTGGCATCTCTTCGCGCCCCAAGGCGGCGAAGCGCTCAAGCGCGGCCTAGCGGCCCCGGTTCTGCCGCATTGCAAAGCATGGCATACTGACTGAAAGGGCCCGCATGGCGGGCCATTAATGCGTAGGGAGGGTGTCGTGTCGAACCGTTCAAAACTGCCGCCGCGTTTGCGCCTGGTCTGCATCGCCGCCGCCGGTCTCATTGCGACAGGCCAGGGCGCGGTTGCGGGGCCGCAAGAAATAGCGGTGGTGGAGCACGCCTCGACCGACGCCGTCACCGACACGGGCGCGGCTGGCGACAGCGCCGGCGATATCCTCACCTTTGCCAATGAGGTGTTCGACGCCGACGATAAGAATAAGGTCGGCACCGACCAGGGTGTCTGCTTCCGCGTGCCGCCCGGCAAGGCCTGGGAGTGCTTCTGGACGATCTCCTTGGGGAAGGGCCAGATCACGGTAGGGCCGTTCCTCGACAGCGGCGATTCGGTGCTGGCGATCACCGGCGGCACCGGCGCGTTTGCCGGCGCCACGGGTGATATGTTACTCAGCGCACGCGGGACCGACGGCAAGGCGTATAATTTCACCTACAGGATCAAGTAGCGGCCATGGACGACGGCGCTTCGAGTTTGCGTGGCTGGTCGGACATCCTCGCCCGCTATCGCGAGCCCAATAGCGCGCGCAGCATCGTCGAGATCGTCATTACGGTGCTGCCGCTCGTGCTGCTGTGGCTCTTGATGTGGGCCTCGCTCGATATCGGCTACTGGCTTTGCCTGCTGCTCTCGGTGCCGGCGGCCGGCTTTCTCGTGCGCCTGTTCATGATCCAGCACGATTGCGGCCATGGCGCGTTTTTCCGCCAGCGCGCCGTCAACGACTGGGTCGGCCGGGTGATCGGCGTGGTGACTCTGACGCCCTATGATTTCTGGCGGCGCGCGCATGCCATTCACCATGCAGGCTCCGGCAATCTCGATCGGCGCGGCATCGGCGACATCGACATGCTGACGGTGCGGGAGTATCTGGCGCTGCCGTGGTGGCGCCGGCTCTTGTATCGGCTGTACCGCCATCCGCTGGTGATGTTCGGCATCGGTCCCGTCTATGCCTTCGTGTTGCGGCAAAGGCTGCCGCTCGGATTCATGCGCGGCGGCTGGCAGCCCTGGGCGAGCACGATGGCGACCAATGCCGGGATCGCGGTTCTTGTCGCGCTGCTGATTTGGCTGGTGGGCGTCGGCCCGTTCCTGCTCGTGCATCTGCCGATTACGTTTCTCGGAGCGGCGATCGGCGTCTGGCTATTCTACGTGCAGCACCAGTTCGAAGACACTTTCTGGGATCGCAACGAGAACTGGAATTTTCACGAGGCGGCGCTGCACGGCAGCTCGCATTACGACCTGCCGGGCGTGCTGCGCTGGTTCACCGCCAATATCGGCGTGCATCACGTCCACCATCTTTGCAGCCGCATTCCGTATTATCGGCTGCCGCATGTGTTGCGTGATCACCCGCAACTTGCCGATGTCGGCCGCCTCACGCTGCTGGAAAGCCTGAAATGTCTGCGGATGGCGCTGTGGAGCGAGGAGCAGCGGCGAGGGGTGTCATTCCGGGAAATGCGCGCGATGGCTCGGGCGGCAGCGGCGTAGACCCAAGGACGTTGGCTATTCGCGCGGTGCCGCCGGGAGGCGCGGCCGCTGTGACCTTTTGGCCGCAGCGCGGAGCGTGATCTTGGATAAGATCGTGACGGCGCTTGTGGAACGTCGCGTTTTTTGTAATGTCTCGCGCGCGCCGCGGCGGCGCCTTCAATCCATCCAGGAACCGACATGCAGAGATCAACCGGCTGCCTGCTGCTTGCGTGCTTAGCAATTCTTCTCCCGCTCGGCGCATCCGCCGCAGCGAATCTGTCGGTGTTTTTGAAGAATTATTACACCGATTACGCGATCGTGGTGGATTGCTCGGGCAAGTCGCATCTCTCGCCGGCCGACGCCGAGGCGGCCAAGAGCGCCATCGCCAAGATCGAAGCCTATTATCTCAATCGCGACCCGTCGCTCAACAAGGACCATCTGTTAAAGCAGGCCGCCGCCAACAAGAACGACGCCTTCAAGATGATGAAGACGCAAACGGCGGTCGACGCCGGACGATTCTGCAAGGCCTCGTTGAACGACCTGGTCGGCAAGCTGCGCGAAATCGATCCTGCGGCTGCCTCTGGGAAAGGTGGATCTTGACCTCTCGTCGCCCGTCTTAAGCGGACACCCTATAGACTGAAGGAAAACGTCGCCCTTCATCTTCAAAATCGGTGGACCGCATAGGCAGAGCGCCTCGCGCGACGTGATCGGCCATGGCTGCCAGAAAAGCCCGACTGATGTCACGAACCTGGTGCCGTATCACTTATTCCGGCATTTCGGGCCGGGTCCCGGGCGGATTCCTGACGCGGCAGAGAAGTTCGGGGTGGCAGAAGG
>JBAUOI010000358.1:0-1789 GCA_049579665.1 Methyloceanibacter sp. | reverse complement strand
GACTTGTCCTTCTTGGCCGGCTTGTCCTTCGGCTCCTTGGCTTCGCCCTTCGGCTCGGACTTTACCTTGCCGGCCTTAGGAGCCTCGGCTTGAGCCTCGGCGGGGGCGCCTTCGGCCTCCTCGCCCTTGGCCTTCTTCTTGCCGCCCTTGGGAGCGGCCTCGGCGGCGCGCTTGGCGGCCCGCTTGTCGGCCTTGATCTTGTCGGCGCCGGGCTTCTCCCGGCCGGTGATCGATTTCAGCGTGACCGTGCCGCCTTTCGCCTCGACCGCCTTGATCGCGCTCGACGACGCGCCGGTGACCTCGAAGGCAAGCTTGCCGGTGATCTCGCCATGACCGAGCAGCCGCACGCCGTCCTTGGCGCGGCGGATCAGCCCCGCCTGCTGCAACGCCTCGACCGTAATCAGCTTCTTGCCGTCGAGCCGGCCCGAATCCACGGCAGCCTGGATGCGGCCGAGATTGAGCTCGTTGAACTTCTTGGCGAAGATGTTGTTGAAGCCGCGCTTCGGCAGACGCCGATGCAGCGGCATCTGGCCGCCTTCGAAGCCCTTGATGGCGACGCCCGAGCGCGCCTTCTGGCCCTTGACGCCCTTGCCCGAAGTCTTGCCCAGCCCCGAGCCGATGCCGCGGCCGAGCCGCTTCTTGGCGTGGGTCGCGCCTGGATTGTCTCTGATCTCATTCAGCCGCATGACGTCGTGTCCTTACTTCTTCGCCGCGTCGTCTTCGACGATGCGCACGAGATGGGCGATTTTCGCGACCATGCCGCGTACTTGCGGGCTGTCGATCAGCGTCCGCCGCTTATGCATCTTGTTGAGACCGAGCCCAATCAGGGTGGCGCGCTGCACATGAGGGCGCCGGATCGGGCTTCCGATCTGCTCGACGACGATCGTCTTCTTACCTTTGTCGGCCATCTCTCTTGAACCTTGCTATCCGACCTAAGCCTCGGCCTGGCCGGCGGCTGCCTCGCCCGCGCTGTCTCTCCGGCGCGACACGATCTCGCTCACCTTCTTGCCGCGGCGGGCCGCCACGCCTCTTGGGCTATCCTCATGGCGCAATGCGTCAAAAGTGGCGCGCACCATGTTGTAGGGATTCGAGCTTCCCAGCGACTTGGCAACCACGTCCTGGATGCCGAGCGTCTCGAACACCGCGCGCATCGGGCCGCCGGCGATGATGCCGGTGCCGGGAGGCGCCGCCCTGAGCACCACCCTGCCCGCGCCATGCTGGCCGGTCACGTCGTGATGCAGCGTGCGCCCTTCGCGCAGCGGTACCTTCACCAGATTGCGCTTGGCAGCTTCGGTGGCCTTGCGGATCGCCTCGGGCACCTCGCGCGCCTTGCCATGGCCGAAGCCGGCGCGGCCCTTCTGGTCTCCGACGATGACAAGCGCGGCGAAGCCGAAGCGCCGGCCGCCCTTGACCACCTTGGCCACGCGATTGATGTGCACGAGCTTGTCGACAAACTCGCTGTCGCGCTCCTCGCGGTCTCTTCCTTGCGGGCCTCTGCCCCCTTTGCGATCCATGATCTCGATCCTTTAGAAGTTCAAGCCGGCCTCGCGGGCCGCATCGGCGAGCGCCTTCACGCGCCCATGATAAAGATAACCGCCGCGGTCGAACACGACCTCCTTGACGCCGGCCTGGATCGCCCGCTCGGCCACGAGCTTGCCGACGGCCTGCGCCGCGGCGAGATCGCTGCCCTTGGGCAAGGCGCCCTTGAGGCCCTTGTCCAGCGTCGAGGCGGCCGCCACGGTCTTGCCCGAGCCGTCGTCGATCACCTGGGCATAGATATGCTTGGAGG
>JBAUOI010000357.1:0-4200 GCA_049579665.1 Methyloceanibacter sp. | reverse complement strand
CCGCCGGCGTCGAGCGCGGGCGCGTCGAGCGAGGGATAGCAGTAGATGCCGTCGAGACCGTCTTTGGCGAGAACTGTGCGGAAAGAAGCCGGGACCGAAACGCGGCCTTTGGTGTCGATCTTATTGGTGAAGGTCGAAACAAACTGGTCCATCTCCCCCTCACGCACCCGAGCCGACACGGGACGAATTCAAAAGCTGGAGGTGCAGGCGCCTGCCCGCAAAAGGATGGGAGAGGCGGCGCAGATCCCCCCGTGGCCTCTAAGGAGCGCGGCCAGCCTCTCCCATTTACTCACCGAACGGGCAATGATGGGATAGCATGGGATTTTATGGGCGTCAATGGAGCACGCCGGGCGACGTGGAGTTTCGCACGGGAAAACGCCGCCAAACTGCCGCCGCCGTCTTCATTTTTGGTTAACCGGCGCGATTGCCGCTTCCGGGCGAAGCGGGTTACAACGGAAAACGAACGGGGTTGCACCATTTCCGCTACTGATTCGCGGGGCGCGGTCTTTACAGAGGACCGCAGCGGAGCGGAGGTTACGCCCCCTGTTCTTGATCACGACGAGGGGGCCCCGCGGGTCTAAGGGTGCATGGTCAAGAGACAGCTGAAGGCGACGCTCGGCCTTGCGGTCATCGCGCTTGCGCTCGGCTCATGCGGGCTCAGCGCCGGTGACGGGACGGACGGACCTTATGCGCGGCTCGGGCCGCTGGATGCTCCGGTCAAGCTCTATTACGAAGACGCGGGGCGCGGTTCCCCTCTCCTTCTCATTCACGGCTTCGGCGCAAGCACCTATACGTGGCGGCACATCGCGCCCGAACTCGCGCGGACGCACAGGGTGATTGCCGTCGACCTCAAGGGCTTCGGCCAGTCGGACAAGCCGTTCGACAGCCGTTATTCGGTGTTCGATCAGGCTGAGTTGTTGGCCCAGCTGATCGAAGAGAAAGATCTCCACAATCTCACGCTGGTCGGTCACTCGTTCGGCGGCGGCATTGCGCTGATGCTGGCGCTCGAGGCCGATCAGCGGCTGCACGGGCGCATCGCCAAGCTCGTGCTGCTCGATTCGATCGCTTATCCGCAGCAGATCCCGGTGTTCTTCCGCCTGCTGGACGTGCCGCTCGTGTCGCAGCTCGGCGTGCGCATGGTGCCACCCAGTGTGCAGACGCGGGTCGCGCTCCGCATCGCCTATCTCGACGACAGCAAGATCGATCCCGAGGAAGTCGAGACTTATGCCGCCCCGCTCAAGACCGCCGCCGGCAAGCATGCCATCATCCATAGCGCGCGGCAGATCGTGCCGGACGGCATCGAGGAGCTGTCGGAGCGCTACAAGACGATCGAGCTGCCCACGCTGATCCTGTGGTGCGACCACGACCGCATCGTCCCGCTCGAAGTGGGCCTCAAGCTCAGGCGCACCCTGCCCAACTCCACCTTGCGGCTGGTCGAGGGTTGCGGGCACATGCCGCAAGAGGAGCAGCCGGCCTCGACCTTGACGCTGCTCAAAGACTTTATCGGCGGCTGACGGCATTGTAATCGCCTCGGCGCGCCGCTTTTCTCCATAAAATTTTCTGATCGACCGGATAGGCAAATTCGATTTGCACTTATTCTAAGGTAGACGCATGGTCCGCCTCCCGCGCGCAGCGAAGATCACTGAAGAGTCCGATTGGAGAGAAACATGGACGCTAAAGTCGAAGGGTCGGGCAAGTGCCCGTTCACGGGCGGCACCCGCAGACGGGGCAACCGCGATTGGTGGCCGGCGCAGCTGGACCTCGATGCTCTCCACAGCAACTCCCCCTTGTCCGACCCGATGGGCGAGGAGTTCGACTATGCCAAGGAGTTCACGAGCCTCGACCTCAACGCCGTGATCGCAGATCTCCGTGCCTTGATGACAGAGTCGCAAGAGTGGTGGCCGGCCGACTTTGGCCACTACGGTGGACTGTTTATCCGCATGGCGTGGCACAGCGCGGGAACCTACCGCATCACCGACGGCCGCGGCGGCGCCGGCGCCGGCCAACAGCGCTTCGCGCCGCTCAATAGCTGGCCGGACAACGCCAATCTCGACAAGGCGCGCCGGCTGCTGTGGCCGATCAAGCAGAAATACGGCCGGAAAATCTCCTGGGCCGACCTCATAATTCTGACCGGAAACGTCGCTCTCGAATCGATGGGCTTCAAGACGTTCGGTTTCGCCGGCGGCCGCGAAGACGTCTGGGAGCCCGAAGAACTGTTTTGGGGTCCTGAAGGAACCTGGCTCGGCGACGAGCGCTATAGCGGCGAACGCCAACTCGCGGAGCCGCTCGGCGCGGTGCAGATGGGCCTCATCTACGTCAACCCGGAAGGGCCGAACGGCAAGCCGGATCCGGTCGCCGCGGCCAAGGACATCCGCGAGACGTTCTTCCGCATGGCGATGGACGACGAGGAGACCGTTGCGCTCATCGCCGGCGGTCACACCTTCGGAAAAACCCACGGCGCCGGCGATCCATCATTCCTCGGCCCGGAGCCGGAAGGCGCCTTAATCGAGGATCAAGGCCTCGGCTGGAAGAGCAAGCATGGCACGGGGTTCGGCGCCGACACCATTACTGGCGGCCCCGAAGTCACGTGGACGCAGACCCCCACCAAGTGGAGCAACCACTTCTTCGACAACCTGTTCAAGTACGAATGGGAGCTGGAGAAGAGCCCGGCCGGCGCCTATCAGTGGAAGGCGAAGGGCGCGGAGGCGACGGTCCCGGACGCGCACGACACGTCGAAGAAGCATGTGCCGACCATGCTGACCACAGACCTGTCGCTGCGGTTCGACCCGGCCTACGAGAAGATCTCGCGGCGCTTCTACGAGCATCCGGATGAGTTCGCCGACGCGTTTGCCCGCGCCTGGTTCAAGCTTACGCACCGCGATATGGGCCCGATCGCGCGTTACCTCGGCCCGCTGGTGCCGAAGGAAGAGCTGATCTGGCAAGATCCGATCCCGGCGGTGAATCAGGAACTGGTCATCGACAAGGACATCGCCGATCTGAAGGCCAGGATTCTCGCCTCCGGTCTATCGGTATCGCAACTCGTGTCGACGGCCTGGGCGTCGGCATCGACGTTCCGCGGGTCCGATAAGCGCGGCGGAGCGAATGGCGCGCGCATTCGCCTCAGCCCACAGAAGGATTGGGAGATCAACCAGCCGGCTGAACTCGCCAAGGTCCTTCGGACGCTTGAAGTGATCCAGAAGGAATACAACGCGGCGCAGACCGGCAAGAAGAAGGTGTCGCTCGCCGACCTAATCGTTCTCGGCGGCTCCGCAGGCATCGAGAAAGCCGCGAAGGATGCTGGCATCGACGTGAAGGTGCCCTTCAAGCCGGGCCGCATGGACGCGTCGCAGGAACAGACCGACGTCGAGTCCTTCGCCGCGCTCAAACCACGTGCTGACGGCTTCCGCAACTATCTGAGCGGCGAGCAGTTCATGATGCCTGAAGAGACCTTGGTGGATCGAGCGCAATTACTGACGCTGACGGGGCCTGAGATGACGGTTCTGGTCGGTGGCCTGCGCGTCCTCGGCGCGAATGCCGGCGGGTCCAAGCATGGCGTGTTCACCAAGAAGCAGGGGACGTTGACGAACGACTTCTTCGTCAACCTGCTCAGCAATAACACGGAGTGGCAGCCGTCTTCCGCCGGGGAGGGCGTCTACGAGGGCCGCGACCGTAGGACTAAAGAACTCAAGTGGACCGGCACCCGTGTCGATCTGATCTTCGGCTCGCACTCGCAGCTCCGGGCGATTGCGGAGGTCTATGCCTGCGCGGACTCGAAGGAGAAGTTCGTGAAGGATTTCGTGGCGGCCTGGACCAAGGTGATGAACGCTGATCGCTTCGACCTTGCCTAATCTCCCGCTGGCAGTTGAACGCAAAGGCCGGCCTCCCGAAAGGAGTGCCGGTCTTTTTTCGTCTCAGCATATGCTGGCTAACGCGCCGCCCCTCTGACGAAATGCATGACGAGGGAAATCAGCAGCACGAGGAAGATGTAGAACAGGATCTGAGCGATGCCCGCGGAAGCGCCGGCGATGCCGCCGAAGCCGAGCGCGGCCGCGATCAGCGCGATCACCAGGAAGGTTACGGCCCAGCCAAGCATGGCAGTCTCGTTTCGCGTGTCGGTTCTGGCGGTTGAACGCGCGGTGCATCGCTAAGTTTCAATCGGGCCGAGACTGCCTCACAAAATTGGAGGCCGGCGCGCGGGGG
>JBAUOI010000356.1:0-1670 GCA_049579665.1 Methyloceanibacter sp. | reverse complement strand
CGCCTCCGCCGGCCGAGGCACCTGACGATTCGTCGCCGCCCGATGACGATCCCGGCCAGCAAGGCGCCGCCACTCCGACGCCGGGAATGCAGCAGGCCGCGGTCGAGGTCCCCGCCGCAGCGCCGCCGCCGCCGCCGCCCCCGACGATTCCAGAAAACGAGACCGGATCGATCACGCTTCCCGAGGTGCCTGTCGCCGAATTGGTCGAGGAATCGCAATATGGCCCGTTGCCCAAGGTGGCAACCGATGGGCGGCGTTCCATCGATGTCTATGCAAGGCCGTCGCGTTATGTCGTGGCCAAGGCCGGAGACCCGCCCCGCATTGCCGTATTGGTGACCGGACTCGGTCTTCCGGACGCGGCGGGCGGCGACGTGCTGAAAGGCCTGCCGGCCCCGATCAGCATTGCGTACGGCGCCTATGGGCGGAACCTGCAAGAGAGCGTGAACAGGGCCCGCGGCAACGGTCATGAGGTTCTGCTGCAGATCCCGCTCGAGCCCAACAACTATCCGACGGTCGATCCGGGCCCGCACACGCTGCTTACGACGCTGCCGCCACAGGACAATATGAAGCGGCTGCAATGGCTGATGTCGCGCTACACGGGCTATGTCGGCGTCACCAATCACATGGGCGAAAAGTTCGAAGCGACGTCCGAGTCGTTGACTCCGGTGCTGGAGGAGCTGAAGCGGCGCGGCCTGCTTTATGTCGATGACGGAAGCGCGAAGGATTCGACGGTGAGCCAGATTGCCGGCGCCATCGGCCTCGACTACTCGGTAGCCAACGTGCAGATCGATCCGAGCAACCTCGCCAAGCAATTGGCGCAGCTCGAGACGACGGCCAAGGAGCGGGGTGCCGCCATCGGCGTGGTCAAGGCGACACCGGCTACCGTCAAGCAGCTGTCAGACTGGGCGGCTAAGCTTGAGGCGAAAGGCTTCGTGCTGGTGCCGGTGAGCGCGGCGGTGCGGTCGCAGCGGCAAAGCTGAAATTATTTCTATGACGGAGAAAGAAGGACTGCCCTACCGGCCTTGCGTCGGCGTGATGCTGATCAACGCCGAAGGTCGCGTCTTTGTCGGGCGACGCTCGGACCGGAGCGAGGAAGGTGTCGGCACCTGGTGGCAGATGCCGCAAGGCGGCCTGAACGAAGGCGAGGAGCCGGAGGCGGCCGCTCGCCGCGAGCTCGCCGAGGAGACCGGGGTGACCAGCGCGCGCCTCGTAGCACGGACCCGGGATTGGCTCACCTACGATCTTCCGGACGAGCTTATCGGCATCGCCTGGGAGGGACGCTATCGCGGCCAAAAACAGATGTGGTTCGCCGCGCGCTTCGAGGGTCCCGAAAGCGAGATCGATATCAGCCCGCGCCAAGGGCACGAGCAGGAGTTCGACGCCTGGCAGTGGGTGACGCTCGCCGAGCTGCCCACGCTCGTCGTGCCGTTCAAGCGGAATGTCTATCTCAGCGTGATCGAACAGCTCGGCGCGCTTGCCGGCTGAGTCGGGCCTTACAGATTGAGCGCGGTCTGCACTTGGCGCAGATGATCGAGCTTGGTCTGGGCGCGGTCGCGCACAGCGCCCTCGGCGGCATCGGTCACGTCTTCCTCGGCATCCTTGACCGCTTGTGCGAGACGACCGGCGTCGAGCTCGACGAGGTCGATGGCCGTCTCGGCGAGGACGGTAAG
>JBAUOI010000355.1:0-4009 GCA_049579665.1 Methyloceanibacter sp. | reverse complement strand
GCCCAGGGAGAAAGCGGCATCAACCGGTGCCAAGCCCGCCAAGTCGGTGAAGAAGCCGGTGGCACAGCGCAGCGGTAAGCCCAGCGTGCGCCGCTCGGCCAGGAAGGACACCAAGATCGCCCCGTTTGGCGGGGGCATGAGCGGGCTGTTCACGCCCGGCGCGTCGTCCAAGCGAAGATAGCCGGAAGAAAAGTCTAGGCGGCGCTGCTGCGCGCCGCCGTGATCGAGGTGACGTTGCCTTCCGGCTTCACGCCGGTCTCGGCGGCGCCCGGATAGCCGTAGAGGAAGCCCTGCACCTGCGGGCAGCCGAACTCGCGCAGCATCGCCGCCTGCTCCTGCGTCTCGACGCCCTCGGCGGTGATGATCACGTCGAGCGACTTGCCGAGCGCGATGATGGTCTTGACGATCGCCCGCATCGCCGGATCACGCGTCATGTTGCGGATGAACTGGCGGTCGATCTTGATCTTGGAGAAGGGGAAGCGGGCGAGATAGCTCAAGCTCGAATAGCCGGTGCCGAAATCGTCCATGGCGATGGCGACGCCGAGCTGGCGCAGGCGGTTGAGCTTGCCGAGCACCTCCTCGGTATCGTTGATCAGGAGACTCTCGGTGATCTCGAGTTCGAGCCGCTCCGGCGGAAGCCCGGTCTCCTTCAACACTTCGGCGACGGTCTCGGCAATGTCGCCGTCGCGGAATTGCGCGGGCGACAGGTTGACGGCGACGATCAGCGGCTCGGGCCATTTGGCTGCGTCGGTGCAGGCGCGCCGCAGGACCCATTCGCCCAGCGGAACGATCAGGCCGGTATCTTCCGCGACGGAGATGAAATGTCCCGGCGCGATCTTGCCGTGCACCGGGTGCTGCCAGCGAACCAGCGCCTCCGAGCCGCATTGCTTCTCGGTGGCGAGGTCGTATTGCGGCTGGTAGACCACCTCGAATTCCTCGCGTCCGAGCGCGAGCCGAAGTTCATGCTCGACCATGCGCCGGCGTTGCAGCGCCTTGTCCATGCTCTGCTCGAAGAAGCACATGCGCTGGCCGCCATCGCCCTTGGCGCGGGCGAGCGCGATGCCGGCGTGACGGAGCACGGTCGCCGCGGTGTCGCCGTCGGCGGGCGCAAGCGCGATGCCGACGCTGGTGGTGACCATCATCTCCTTGCCGGCGACCTGAAGCGGGCGGCGCAGGGCCTCGACCAGCCGGTTCATAAAGGCCATCACGTCGCCGAGATTGGTGATGTCGACGAGGGCAATGGCGAACTCGTCACCGCCCAGCCGTGCGATGAGGTCGTTCTCGCGCAATGTCGCCTGGATGCGCCCGCCGATGTCGCGCAGCACCTGATCGCCTCCGCTATGGTCGGCCGCTTCGTTGATCTCCTTGAACTTGTCGATGTCGAGACAGAGCACGGCGATATGCGTGCGGTCGCGGTGCATGCGGCTGATCGCTTCGGCGAGACTGTCGACGAAAGCCTTGCGATTGGCGAGGCCGGTGAGGGCGTCGTGCTCCTCGAGGTAACGGACTTGCTCCTCGGCTTTCCGCCGCTCGCGTCCGCGCATCCAGGCGAAGGCGGCGGGCACGGCGATGCCGGCGCCAAGCAGGGCGAGTGTTATGCCGACCACCCAATTGAAATAATTGGCGAGCACGGCGGCCTGATCGCTCTGGTCGAGATAGACGACGAGCGTGCCTCGCGGTTCACCGTTCATCGCGAGCGGCAACGTGAGCGATGCAAAATTGGTCGGCTCAGCGCCGTCTTGGCTCTTATAGAGCGCGATTGACGCGGCTTCGCTGGAGGGTTTCGCAAGAAGAGCGGTCTTCTCGTCGTCCAGCTTCAGTCCGGAAAGCCCGCTGGTGAAGGTGAGGTTACCTTGGTTGTCGTAAAGCTCGTAGCGGAGCACGCGGTGGCCATAACCCCACTTGTCGAGTATATCGGCGAATTGCGTCGTGGAGGAGGGGCTCGCGAGTGCGTAGAACAGAGTGTCGGGCTCGTTCAGCATTTGCACTCTGAGCCGCTGCGCCGCGGTGAACGCCTCGCGCTCGAGTTCGTAGCTGCTGATCTTGCCAGGCGCAACAAGGGCCGCGCCGGCGATCAGGGCGCTGAGCACCACCAATCCCGCCCAGAGCCAATGTTTCTTGAGCGATACCAAACCCGACATGACGGCCCGAGTCTGCGCCGCGATGCGTTAAGAACGGGGAAAGCTGATTGATTAACAAAGCTTACCGGGAACTGGGAGCGATCGGGGGTCTACGGAGTAAATCGGTGGAAATCCTGGATTTCCGCGGTTCCTAGCCGCCCGTCAACGACATAGGCCGGCCCACGGCGGGCCGTTTCCCCCGGCCGATGACGAAGTCGTGGCCTTTGGGCTTCCGCGCGATGGCGGCGGCGATCGCGGCGTGAAGCGGGCCATCGTCCTGGCTGGCGCGGAGCGGCGCGCGCAGATCGGCGGCATCCTCCTGCCCGAGGCACATATAAAGTGTGCCGGTGCAGGTGACACGCACGCGATTGCAGGATTCGCAGAAATTGTGGGTCATCGGCGTGATGAAGCCGAGCTTGCCGCCGGTCTCGCGCACAGTCGCATAGCGCGCGGGGCCGCCCGAGCGGTAGCCGATATCGTCGAGGGTGAAGTGCTGGGAGAGGCGCGCGCGCAGCAGCGAGAGCGGGAGATATTGCTCGGTGCGGTCGGCGCCGATCTCGCCCATCGGCATGGTCTCGATCAGCGTCAGGTCGAAACCTCGGCCATGCGCCCAGCGAATCAGCTCCTCGATCTCATCCTCGTTGATGTCGCGAAGCGCGACCGTGTTGATCTTGATCGCAAGACCGGCGCTCGCGGCCGCGTCGATGCCGCGCAGCACTTGCGCCAGATCGCCTCTGCGGGTGATGTCCCTGAATTTGGCAGGGTCGAGCGTGTCGAGCGAGACATTGACGCGGGCAACGCCGCACGCGGCAAGCGCCTCGGCATGCCGCGCAAGCTGGCTCGCGTTGGTGGTCAGGGTCAGCTCGTCGAGGCCGTGGCCCAAATGCCGCGACAGCCGCTCGATCAGCCACATGATATTCCGCCGAACCAGCGGCTCGCCGCCGGTCAATCTCAGTTTGCGCACGCCGCGCGCGACAAAGGCGATCGCCAGCCGGTCGATCTCCTCGAGGCTCAGCAAATCCCGGCGCGGCAGGAACTCCATGGTCTCGGCCATGCAATAGACGCAACGGAAGTCGCAGCGGTCGGTGACCGAGACCCGCAAATAGGTGACATGCCGGCCAAAAGGGTCGATCAAGGGCTGTTCGGTCATGCCTCTTCGCTTTCCTCGGCTTGCGCTCGGGCCTTGCGCTTGCGGGTATAGGCCTTGGCGCTCTTGACCACGCGCTTGCGGAATAGAGGGGTTGCGAGTGCGGCGGCCGGGGCGCTGCGGCGTTTCACTGTCTTCTTAACTTTCATCTTGCGGCCGGGTTTCTTCCTCGGTCTCGCGCGGGCCTTGTCTAAGGTGACCGGCATGGGCTTTCGTCTTTAATATAGGTGCTTCGCTCTTTCCATAGCATGGGACGAAGCGCTTCAGGAGGCCAGGGATGGACGAACATCAGTTCAACATGTCGCTACGGAAATACCTTAAGGAGGTGGGCGTTACCTCGCAGCAGGAGATCGAGCGCGTGGTGCGCGAGGAGAACCTCGGCGGCAAGGGCAAATTGAAAATGAAGATGGTGCTGACGGCCGCCGGCACCGGGCTTAACCACGTGGTCGAAGGCGATATCGACCTCGGCTGATCGTTCCGTGAAAGGGCATGACCGAGATGGCCGATTCCTGGCCGACCGAGCTCAGGCTCGACAAGGACAAGCGCGTCCTCACCGTGACCTTCGACGATGGGAAAAGCTTCGCATTGCCGGCCGAGCTGTTGCGCGTGCTGTCGCCGAGCGCCGAGGTGCAGGGCCATAGCGAGGCGCAGCGCGTCACCGTTGCCGGCAAGAGGAATGTCGGTGTTGTCCGCATCGAGCCGGTCGGAAATTACGCTGTGCGCATCGTCTTCGACGACGGGC
>JBAUOI010000354.1:0-6130 GCA_049579665.1 Methyloceanibacter sp. | reverse complement strand
GTAAAGGTCGAGGATCCACCCAAGTGCCTGGGGCGGTGGCGTGATGTTATCGCCCTTGGAGCAGAACACGACGATCGGCGCCCGGATGTTGCGGAAATCGAGCGCCGTGCCGTCCTTGGTGACGATTTCGGCGGTGGCAAGCTTGTTTCCAACGAACAGCTCGTCGACGATGGATTGGATCTCGCCGGCATTGAGCAGTACGTGGCCGCCCCACCAATCTTCGAACTCGAGATACCGGGGCGCCTCGGTATCGATCTTCGCATACAGATTGTAATGCTTGCTCCAATAGGTGTTAGCGGGGTTCAGATTCTCGAAATTGCTGACGAGCCAGGCCCCGGCGAACTTGCCGTTGCCGAGATCGCCCATCATTGCCGTCAGCCAACTACCCCCGAGTAGGCCGCCGGTGTAACGCATGGGGTGCTGGCCGCGCGTTCCGGCCCAGTAGGAGAGGGGGGACCCGGCGACGATGATCGGACCGAACAGCTCAGGGCGCAGGGCCGCGACTATCATCACCGCCCACCCGGCTTGGCAATTGCCAATCACCGCGGGCTTGCCATTGGCTTGCGGATGCAGTGCGATCACCCGCTCGAGAAAGAGCGCTTCGGCGCTGGCGATATCCTGAAGGGTTTGGCCCGGCTCAGGCACCGGCAGAAAGCCGATGAAATAGCAGGGGTGACCTGCGTGGAGAGCGACGCCGATCTCGCTCTGGGCCTTGAAGCCGCCGATGCCGGGACCATGTCCCGCACGCGGATCGACCACGACGAAGGGCCTCAGGCGCTCGTCGATCTCCACGCCCGGGGGAGGAGCAATCTTGACGAGCGCGTAATTCACGGGGCGCGGCAATTTGCGGCCGTCCATGATGAGTTCGCAGTCGAACTTCAGGACGTTAGGCGCTTTCATTGCGGCGTGCTGCTCGTAGTGCTCGCCTCGCTGGCGCATGACATCAAGAAACAGAATGCTGCGTTGAAACGCATCCAGTCCGTAGGACCAGGTCTGACGAGCGATGTCGACCGGCCAAGCCATGGCCGCAGTCGCTGGAGCTTCAATTTGCTTACTCATGGCGCGGACTCCTCGGCCTCGGTAGATGCTGCTTGGGTCTTGTGCTGGGGGACTGTCCGGTGATCGCGAGATGCGGCCCGCGGGGCAGGAAGCGCGTTCCAGCTCGCTGTGATCCCGCTTGCTCGTCGAGAAGCGAGGCGGCTGAAAGGCATCATGAAATCGCGAAACACGATCGTGGCCTCGACGCTTACGCGAACGACAAAATCAGACAACTGAATTCATAAAAAAGTTCGGCACGTTAACCAGCTTACTCCCTTATTTGTCGCAACAGAAGTTCGTCGCAAATGCGGCAGCCGCGAGCAGAATTTGGCTCTGTCAACTCAGGCTTGTTTCAAGATCGAGCGCCACTCACGCCCATTTCAGGGTGATGCCAACATCGCCGGGCATGCCGCCGGGGAAATCGATGATCTGGACTTTGAGCTTGTATCCAAGCGGACGAAGCTGCCGATCCCAGAATTCGTACATCTCCTTTGGCAGGCCGGTGAGGGTCTTTTCCCACCCGGCTTCCTGCTGATTGATGGCGCGGCCATGATCGGTGCAAAGCGCGTTCGGGAACCGATAGACCTGAACCTCGGTGAGCCCATTGCTGACCGCCCGCTCGACGATGATGCCGACTCGTTTCAAGGCTTCGTCGTCGGAGACGCCTGATGGTTTCGTCAGCTTGTCGAGCAGCTCCTTCTTCTCGGCCTCGGCACGAGCGTGCTTGCGTGTCGCCTCGTCGGCCTTTGCGGCTTCCGCTAGAGCAAGCTTCTCCATCATCTCTTGGGCAGTAGGCAATCCCTTGGATTTTTCCGCCATGCTCGGTCTCCCAGGTATAAACAGAACAACCTTTAGCCGCGATCGCCGCTGCGACTACGCTCGAGGAACAACCAACGCAAGACGCTGGCAACGCCGATTGTATAGAGCGAAGCGACGATGACGGTCGAGACACGCGATAGAAATAGGGTGCCGCTGTCTTGGGGCAAAGGTGAAAGGCCGAGCCCGAGGACCGTCAGGAAGGTTGCGGCGCCGACCGCGTAGATGGGCGCCATCTTCTCGGCCGCCGCTATCTTCGCGCCGAAGATCAGCCCGAACAACAGAACAACCAAAAACAAGAAAGCGGCACTGGGAAGTAGGGAGACCAGCAGGTAGGCAAATGTTGCTGCAATGCCGCCAGCGACGTTCCCCAGGATTAAGCCGAAGGCGGCGCCTCTGCCGGCGACGGCTGTCTGCTGCAGAATGGTTGTGGCGGTGACCATGATGACGATGATGCTGGTCGGCGTGCCGGAACCCATGAAGTAGACGAACAAGCTGATCAAAACGCCGGTATTCGCTAGCGCGGCGGCAATTGGCGCGCTTTCCGAGACGCGCTTGGCGCCGCCCTGCTCGTCGGCGTGGCCTCGAGTCGGCAGCAGCGCGTGAATCAACAAGATCAGCAGCAGCGCCAGAATGCTTCCAACGACGAGATCGTGCACGAGTGCGTAAGCGAGGTCGAGCGAACTGATCGCCATCAGAGGCACGAATGATGTGGTGATGAGAAAAATCGAGGCCGCCGCTTGACCGCGAGCCAGGGCAAGAAACTCCAAGAAGATGACAAGACCGATGGTGAGGGTGAGGGTCAACGGCCGGTCGGCGAATGCCAGCGAAATGAAGAGACTGATGCTGCATCCCACGGCCATCAGGATCACGAAACCGATCGCGCGCCGCAGATCGACCGTGCGCCCCGCCGAAAGAAGCTGAACGGCGATCAGCGAGGGGAGAAACGGAAAGTCCCAGCCCGCAAGCTGCCCTAGCGTGAATCCTGCAGACGCCGCGAGAGCGATCCTGAGCGCCTGGGCGCTCGTCTCGTGGACGTCGTCAACTGCAAGGACGGACGCTTCTCGACGCTCAGCTGACATAGGTGAGGAGGGCGATGAGCCTGATCCATAGCGCCCCGATCACGTTGGTGATCGGATTGCCTGTTGCATAGACAATGACGTTCGCCTGGGAGCCGAGCCGCATCCCGGGCAGATAGTCCTTCTGGTCAAGATTGATCCGGACCGGGAAGCGCTGCGGGGTTCGCGTGAGGCCAACCGGTGCGCTGATCTTGGGCAACCCGGTCGCAGGATCGACGGCGCCTTGCGCAACGCCCCAACCTACGTTCTCCACCTTTCCGTCGAAGACGCGTCCGGGAAATACGTCGAGCACGATCTCCACCGGCGCGTCGGCTGCGATGCTCTCCAGCGTGTTCTCGCGAAAATTGGCGCTGAACCAGACGTCGCGAGCGTCGATGAAGGTGAGAACGGACTGGCCCACAGCGGCGAACTGACCGAGCGTCAATTGCAGATTGGTGACGACGCCGTCGGAGGGCGAGATGATGCTGGTGCGGAGAAGGTCAAGCTTCGCTTTCTCTAGCGCCGCGACGGCTTCGCGGAGCTCTGGGTTGTCTGCCCCCTGTGGGCCGAGCTGCTCCTTGGCTTTCACGAGCTCGGCTTCCGCTTCTCTGACCGTGGCCTCCGCGGCCTCGATCTCAGCCTTGGCCCGATCCTCTCGCGCCTTTGCGTAAACGCCCTTCTGCACCAGCTCGAGCACTCGGTTGGCCTGCTCGACCGTGTTCGTGCGCTGCGCTCGCGCCTCGACGAGCCTCTCCTGCGCCGAGGCGACCCCGGCGGTATTCGCGCCGATCTTTTGACCGACGCCGTCGACCGCCGCTTCGGCCTGCTTGACGGCGATCGCATAAGGTTCCGGATCGATGCGGAACAGCAACTCTCCCGCTTTGACCTTTTGATTGTCGGTGACTCCGACCTCGAGTACGCGGCCAGAAACTTCGGGCGCCACCCGCACCACGTATGCCTGCACGATGGCCTGCGAGGAGTAAGGCGTCATCCGGTCGGCGATGATGGAGTAGAGAAACAGGAGGACGATGATGGCGAAGATGATCAGCGTCCAGCGCCGGACCGGGTCGAGCGTCTTCTCGTTTTTCTCAGCCATGGACCAAACTCGATTAGTGGGCGGATGTGGGCGCTATGATCCCGAGCGAGCTCAATCCGGTGACCGTCAACTGGACCGCGACCGCGGTCAGCAAGAGCCCGAACACGACTTCGGAAATGACCAGGCTGGTGGGATTGAGACGTTTCGACAGCTTGTCGATGTTGGCGAAGATCAAATAATCGAAAGCACCGACCAAGAGCACCAAGCCTACGACGAGCGCGACGCTGGCGATCGAGACAACTTCATCTGAGGCGATGATGAGGATAGTGATACCGACAGGGTTGAGAAGATAAGGTATCGCCAGGGGGTAGACTGCGATCTGCTGCGGGTCCTCCGTGATTGGAAACTCCTCCTCCTCCGCCTTCTTGCCGTGTCCGGCAACCATCTCGATCGCTAGGATGGCGAGGATGATCCCGCCGGCAACCGCGACCGCGCCGCCCGAGATATGCAGGAGTCGCATCAGTAGCGCTCCGAATGCGAACAGGATGAGCGCGGTGATAACGGCTATCGCCACCATCCGCCGGCCCACGGCGCGCTGAGTCGCGGCATCGAAATGCTTGGTCTTTTCGAGGAACGGCACCAGGGCGATCTTTGGCCCCATGCCGATGAGCAAGAGCAGGAGCAGCTTCGCCACTAGCTCGATATTGATGACAGAGAAATCCATGAAGGGTCTTTCGCGTGTTGGGGTGCCTACGGCCAGTGGCTCGGCGGCAGCATGACGATGGCACTGAATCGTTTTGTCAGAGACTCGAAAAAAGACACGTCGAGCCCCAGGCGCAAAATGCCCGGAGCAGCGAAATCTCCCTAATTCTTAGGTCCTAAGACCGTCTCGACCGCTTGCATGAAGGGAACGTCGGGATTCTTGGTGCAGTACTCCTGCATCTTGGTCGCGTTCGCTACGACAGTGGGAGGGTCGATCATCGTGTCACCCGCCTTGCCGTGATAATACCCGCTGACCCAGATGGAAATGTATTGCGGGTTCGTGATCTTATAGGTGGCGAATTGCCAGCAAGTGATCTTCGAGACGTCGAGCGTGACCTGAGCGCTCGAAGGCGAGTTCGTGATCAGCGCCAATATCACCCAGAGCCATAGAATTGTTCTTTGCATCGTCTCCTCCCTGCTGACACTCTCAAGCTCACCCTTGGCACAAGTCAATGGATATTGCTGGTTAGCTCGGCTTCGGCATTCTAGCTATCTCTGTGATGTATGTCCGCTTTGGGTCATAAACGGCAATGACGTCGCGCTTGCGTCATGTCCGTTCTTCCCTCAAAGCAGTCATTCGCAAGTGCGAGCATCGGCATCCGGAGCTTGGCGAGAATGCAATGAAGAAGCTCGAAGCAGGAAGTGTTCCGCAAACCAGCGCCGAAAGTGTAACGATATCAGTGGCTGGGGGACTAGGATTCGAACCTAGACTGACGGAGTCAGAGTCCGCTGTCCTACCGTTAGACGATCCCCCACCAGGGCGGAATGTGGAGCTTAAATTTCGGCCTTGCAAGGCAGGCCGATCAGGACTCTCTTCCCTTCTAACCGCACCGGCCGGGGCTGGCAAGGCTTGCTGGCGCGGCGACTTGCCGGCAAGGGAGACGCTGGAGCCTAGCGAGTTCTTTACCCAATTGCGGCATGGTGCCGGTGGGGCACCTTGAAAAAAAGGTGGCCGGCCTGGCTTAATTGGAATGGCAGCATGCGCACGCTCTCACCATCGGTAGACCGCATCGGCGCCGCGCTAAAGGCGCTTCGGCAGGCCCGTACACAGGGCGAGGACAAACTCACGTTCGGGCTCAAATGCCTGCACGCCGTCACGGCGCAACTCGGCGAGAGGGGCTTTCCAAGGAAGACGTGAAGCCTCTGCTCCATCTCGACGCGCGGCTTCGGCAGATGCTTACGCCGTTGCACAGCGAGACCGTCTCCAACCGGCGCAAGCGGCGTCCGCCGAGCGTGGCGTTGCTCGCCCGCGTCTCGGCCCTGATCGATCTTTTGATCAAGGCCGGTTCGGGTGAAGCCGAGGCGGCGCAGATCATAATGCGCAGGCTGGTGGCCGCCGGGATTCCGGCGCTGAAGCAGGGGGGCGATGCTAGAGGCTGGAAGCGCCTGCTCGAATGGCGCGACGACCTTGGTAATGGGC
>JBAUOI010000353.1:0-6679 GCA_049579665.1 Methyloceanibacter sp. | reverse complement strand
GCCAGGTGCACCGCGCGCGCGCGCATAACGGCCGTGCGCTTGCCGCCAAGCTGCAATATCCGGACATGCAGTCTGCCGTCGAAGCCGATCTCGCCCAGCTCGGGATCCTGTTCTCGATCCATCGCCGCATGAGCCCGGCGATCGAGACCTCCGAGATGCTGAAGGAGATTTCGGCGCGGCTGCGCGAGGAGCTCGATTACGACCTCGAAGCCCGCCACACGCGGCTCTACGGGATCATCTTTCAGGACGACAAGCTGATCCGCGTGCCCGAGGTCGTGCCTGAGCTCTCCACCAAGCGTCTGCTCAGCATGACTTGGCTCGAAGGGCGCCGGCTGCTCGACTACACCGGCCGCCCGCTCGAGCAGCGCAACAGAATAGCCCGCGCCATGTTCCGCGCCTGGTGGTTCCCGTTCAGCCAGTACGGGGTGATCCACGGCGACCCGCATCTCGGCAATTACACCGTGTTCGAGGATGGCGCTGGACACGCGGCCGGGATCAACCTGCTCGACTATGGCTGCATGCGCACCTTCGCGCCGAAATTCATCCAAGGCGTGATCGATCTCTATCACGGACTGCTGCGGGGAGACCGCGCGCTGATCGTGCACGCCTACGAGACCTGGGGCTTCGGCGGGCTCTCCAACGAGCTGATCGACATCCTCAACATTTGGGCGAAGTTCATCTACGGGCCGATGCTCGACGACCGGGTGCGCACCATCGCCGATCAAGTGAGTCCCGGCATGTATGGGCGGCGCGAGGCGTTCCGCGTGCATCAGGGCTTGCAGGAGAAGGGGCCGGTCAAGGTGCCGCGCGAATTCGTGTTCATGGACCGCGCCGCGATCGGGCTTGGCGGGGTGTTCCTGCATCTCGACGCCGAGCTGAACTATCACCGGCTGTTCGAGGACACCATCGCCGGCGCCGATCTCGCCGATGTGGCGGGTCGCCAGGGAGCGGCCTTCGGTGAAGCCGGCGTGCCTCTGCCCGAGGGGTCGTCGTCGCATGGCGGGGAGGGTAAGGGGTGATTCTTATCCCTTACGCGGCAAAGCCGCTTGCCCCTCATCGCGCACGAAAAAGTGCGCGTGCTCTCCCACAAGGGGAGAGCGGGGAGCTTGTTGCTGCGCTCGAACAGGACATACGACTCCGTTGCCGCGACGCTGATGCGCCCGGGGTTTGCTTGTAGGGTGGGCGAAGCGAAGCGTGCCGTACCTGGTCTCGTGCTCGATCCGCTTCGGTGAGACGCGCATCGGTAACGATTGGTCGCCTGTCAAGTGACAGCGCCACACCAGGTCTCGATAAGGATAGCCCCATGATTATTCTAAGCCACCCCTCAATTTCTTCGCTCCGCCGGGCATGGTCAAAGTCTCCACCGCCGCCTTGGAACAGGCGCGCCGCTTTGCCGAGGATATCGGTCGCGTGAGGCCGGACGATGATTGGGTCGTTTCTTTCGAATGGGCCGAGTCACGATCCGTTCGGCACCGGACCGGTGGCCCGCGCGAGGAACTCGGGCCGGGCCTTGCCCTTGTCGCCTATGACCGGTCCGATCTGCCGCCGGAGGTGATCCAAACTGCTGGCGAGCTCGAATTTGCCATCAAGATTCCGCGCAAGGTATGGGGGAAAAGCAAGTTGCGGATGATCGATAGCACGAGACTGTCTTGTGGAAGGTTACCTTGCGCTAACCCGAGACGGAGCCCGGAGCCGATGTGGTTGACGTGAGGTTGGCTCGTGGCCTCAAGGGCCAGCACGCATTATTGCCCCAGGCGCGGGTTTTTGGTATTTCCCGCAGGGAGACAGCAACAAAACGAGCGTCAGAGGGGAGTGGAATGCATATCGATCCGAACGAGTGCCATCCGGCGATGGATTACGCCGAGCACCAGAAGACCTACAAGCTGTTCACCAAACTCACGCTGGTGACCATCGTCGGCGTGGCCGCGCTCATGGCGTTCCTCTACATCTTCGTGGTTTGAGCCGCCTAAAGCTTCCCACCTGACGGCGGCGTCACTACGCCGCTTCCTTTAGCCTTCGACATCTTTTCGCACGGGCGCTAGCCTTCTCGCCCCGCGATTTGCTTGAGCCTTGGAGCCCTGGATGGTCGCGATTGGCGTGCCCGCGGAAAGTCAGGATGAGCCGCGTATCGGGCTGACGCCCGAGACGGTCAAGAAGCTCATCAAGGCGGGCGCCAGCATCACGCTGCGCTCGGGTGCGGGGCTGCGGTCGCATTTCTCCGACGACGAGTACAAGACGGCCGGCGCCAAGATTGCCGCGTCCGATGAGGGGGCGGTCTCGGGCGCCGATATCGTGCTCACGGTACGGCGGCCGAGCACGGACCTCGTCACGAAGATAAAACATGGCGCGGCGCTGATCGGCATGCTCGACCCATTCTCGGATGCCGAGGGTCTCGACGCGCTGGCGAAGTCGGGCGTCTCGCTGTTCGCCATGGAACTAATGCCGCGCATCAGCCGCGCGCAGAGCATGGATGTGTTGTCGTCGCAGTCGAACCTCGCCGGCTACAAGGCGGTGGTCGATGCCGCCGCCGAATTCGATCGCGCGCTGCCGATGATGATGACGGCCGCCGGCACCGTGCCCGCCGCGCGCGTCTTCGTCATGGGCGTCGGCGTGGCCGGCTTGCAGGCCATCGCCACGGCACGCCGCCTCGGCGCCATCGTCAGCGCGACCGACGTGCGCCCGGCGGTCAAGGAGCAGGTGGCCTCGCTCGGCGCGAAATTCATCGCGGTGGAGGACGAGGAGTTCAAGCAGGCCGAGACCTCGGGCGGCTACGCCAAGGAGATGTCCGACGCCTATAAGCAGAAGCAGGCGGCGCTCGTCGCCGAGCACGTGAAGAACCAGGACATCGTCATCACCACCGCGCTGATCCCCGGGCGTCCGGCGCCGAAGCTCATCTCCAAGGCGATGATCGAGAGCATGCGCCCTGGCTCGATCATCGTCGATCTCGCGGTCGAGCGTGGCGGCAATGCCGAGCTGGCCAAGCCGGGAGAGACCGTCGAGCACAACGGCGTGCGCATCATGGGCAGGCTTAATCTGCCGGGCTCGGTGCCCGTGAATGCCTCGAGCCTCTATGCGCGCAATCTGCAAGCCTTCGTCGAGCCGCTGATCGACAAGGAGAAGAAGACGCTTGCCATCAATTTCGACGACGAGCTGGTCAAGGGCACGCTGATCGCGCGCGACGGCAAGATCGTCAACGCCATGATCGCCGAGCGGCTTGGCGGCGGCGGTAAGCCGCAAGCGGCGCCGCCGGCGAAGGGCGCCGCGCCCGCCGATGGAAATGGCAAGAAGACCGCTGCGAAGCGGCCGAGCAAGGGAGCCAAGCCATGACGAGACGGCGTTTCAGCCTCGCGCTCCTCTTTCTCTTAGGCCTGGTGCTCGCCGAGGCTGCGCTGCTTGGCACAGCCTACGCGCAAGACGCGGCGCCCGAGGGCGGGCATGACTTCGTGTTCCGCTTCTCGATCTTCGTGCTGGCGATCTTCGTCGGCTATTACGTGGTGTGGAGCGTGACGCCGGCGCTGCACACGCCGCTGATGTCGGTGACCAACGCCATCTCCTCGGTGATCGTGGTCGGCGCTCTGCTCGCCGTCGCGGTCGAAGGCGCCGAGGCGGTCGGCGCCTCGGGCCACCTTACCGCCAAGCTGCTCGGTCTCGCCGCGCTGATCATGGCGAGCGTCAATATTTTCGGCGGCTTCCTCGTCACTCAGCGCATGCTCGCCATGTATCAGAAGAAAAAGAAATGAGCTCAGATCTCGTCGCGCTGCTCTATCTCGTCGCCGGCGTCCTGTTCATTCTGGCGCTGCGCGGGCTGTCGTCGCCCGAGACCTCGCGGCGGGGGAATTATCTCGGCATGGCCGGCATGGCCATTGCAGTTCTCACCACGCTCGCCGTAGCGGCGCCGCAACAGCCGCTGACCTGGGCGATGATCGTCGGCGGCATCGCCATCGGCGGCGGCATCGGCGCGGTGATCGCGCGGCGCATCCCCATGACGGCGATGCCGGAACTGGTCGCGGCCTTCCATTCGCTGGTCGGCTTGGCGGCGGTGCTGGTTGCCGCTGCCGCCTTTTATGCGCCCGAAGCCTTCGGCATCGGCACTCCCGGCGCGATCCACACGCAAAGCCTGGTCGAGATGTCGCTCGGCACGGCGATCGGCGCCATCACCTTCACCGGCTCGATCATCGCCTTTTTGAAACTTTCGGGGCGCATGTCGGGCAAGCCGATCATTCTGCCGGCGCGGCATCTCCTGAATATCGGGCTCGCGCTCGCGCTGGTCGCTTGCATCGTGATGTTCTGCCGCGAGCAGTCGGCCGTCTATTTCTGGGCGATCGCGGCGCTGTCCTTCCTGCTCGGCATCCTGATCATCGTTCCCATCGGCGGCGCCGACATGCCGGTGGTGATCTCGATGCTGAACTCCTATTCGGGGTGGGCGGCGGCCGGCATCGGCTTCACGCTGGGCAACTCGGCGCTGATCATCACCGGCGCTCTGGTCGGCTCATCGGGTGCGATCCTCTCCTACATCATGTGCAAGGGGATGAACCGCTCCTTCATCAGCGTGATCCTGGGCGGGTTTGGCGGCGAGGTCGCCGGTCCCGCGCATGGCGCCGAGCAGAAGCCGGTCAAGCTCGGCTCGGCGGACGATGCGGCCTACCTCATGAAGAATGCGAGCAAGGTGATCATCGTGCCTGGCTACGGCATGGCGGTGGCGCAAGCCCAGCATGCCTTGCGCGAGATGGCTGACGGGCTGAAGAAGGCGGGCGTCGAGGTCAAATATGCGATCCACCCGGTCGCGGGGCGCATGCCCGGCCATATGAACGTGCTGCTCGCCGAGGCCAACGTGCCTTACGACGAGGTGTTCGAGCTCGAGGACATCAACAGCGAGTTCGCACAAGCCGACGTCGCCTATGTGATCGGGGCCAATGACGTGACCAACCCGGCCGCCGAGGACGACCCGTCATCGCCGATCTACGGCATGCCGGTGCTGCAAGTGTGGAAGGCCGGGACCGTGCTGTTCAACAAGCGTTCGCTGGCGTCGGGCTATGCCGGCATCGACAACCCGCTCTTCTATCGCGACAACACCATGATGGTGCTCGGCGACGCTAAGAAGATGACCGAGGAAATCGCCAAGTCGATTTGACGCGGGATTCTAGGTTAACGGCCTCATCCCCACCTGAAAATCGCCCAATTCCCGCTCAATTCCGCGTTTAACCCGCGCCCCGGCATAGAGATTGCACCGCATAGCGGTGTTGCCACCTGCGTCTTGGCAGGAGATAAACCTCACCAGGTCGAGGCTTTTCAGAAGCATGCGCAGTCTATTCCTGTGGGGGCTTCGAGTTGTGGTGGCCAGACGGGAAAACATCAGGAGAAGGTCACACCATCGATCGCCGGCGCCGACGTACCGCGCTTTCAGAAGCGGCTTGAAGGCGTGCGCCGGCAGACCGGCGGCGTGGTGAGCCGGCCCACTTGCGCCTCTTTCTGAGCTTCCCACCAAATGGTTTTGGTTACCGGAGGATTGCAGCATTGCTGAATAGGTCATTCAAGCCGCATTCAGGAAAGTTAGGATAATTCGCGTACAAGCTTGAACGGAACAGCTCGAAAGGTATTGCTTGAACCATGCTGAACCTAGTCCTTGCTCTTATCGGCATTTTCGCACTGATCGTCGTCGTGGGGCGGCTGCTTCACCGTTATTTCATTTACCTTCCCGACGGCGCGCGGGTTGCCCCCAATGAAGCGGGTCTGCTCGGCGTCGAGGAGGTCGTCTTCAAGGCGGCCGACGGCACCAAGCTGATCGCCTGGTATCAGCCGGCGCGCGGCAACAAGCCGACGCTGCTCTATTTCACCGGCAATAGCGGAAACGTGGCCAGTCGCGCCGGCAAGATCCGCACCATCGCGGCCGACGGCTATGGCGTATTCATGCTGAACTATCGCCGCTACGGCGGCTCGGAGGGTCGGCCCAACGAGACCCGCATCACGGCGGACGCGGTCAGCGCCTACGACTATTTGCGCGGGCTCGGCGTCGCGCCGCACGACATCATCGCTTACGGCGAGTCGCTCGGCACCGCGGTCGCGACCAGGCTTGCGCTCCAGCGGCATATCGAGGCGTTGGTGCTCGAGGCGCCGTTCACCTCGATCGTCGATGTCGGCCGGCTGATGTGGAAGGGCTTCCCGCTCTCGCTGATCATGGCGGACCAATACCGCACCATCGACCGCATCGGCCAAGTCATGGTGCCGCTATTCATCGTGCATGGCGGCAGGGATGCAATCATCCCGCTCGACCTGGCGCGGCAAGTGTTTCACGCGGCCAACGAGCCGAAGAGTCTCGCGGTCGTGCGGCAGGCGGGTCACAACGATCTGTTCGACCGCGGCGCCTGGGAGAAGGTGCGCGGTTTCCTCGACGCCTTGCGGCCCGTGCCGGTGGTGGTCAAGGCCGGACGGCAGATCGAGATCGCCGCGGCGGCGAGCAACGAGGCGCGGTAACGCCCCGAAACCGGATCGCTTCCCGATCCACATGCTCCTGCGTCATTCCCGCGAAAGCGGGAATCAGTATCCACCGCCGCGCGTAGTTTCACGCCCCGGCGATTACTGGATTGCCCGGTCGAGCCGGGCAATGACAAGGTTGAAAAACTTAGGTGGAATTAGCGGCGCGGTCCGCGGGTCGGCTTTGCGGCCGCGCTGGGGCCGGTGC
>JBAUOI010000352.1:0-2463 GCA_049579665.1 Methyloceanibacter sp. | reverse complement strand
GGGCTGCCGCGCAAGGCCAATATTCTCGATTTGCCGCGCCAGCGCTTCGATAGCGCAAGCGCGAGATTGAAGCGCGCTCTGATCGCCAATGCGCGCGTGCATCGCAATTGGCTCGAGCGCGCATCGGCGCGGCTCAGGCCGCATGTGGTGGCGCGCGCGGCGCAACACGGGCGCGATCGGCTGATCCGGCTTGACCGGTCGCAAGCGCGGTCGGTCGCCACGCTGCTCGCGCGCTCGCGGGCGAAGCTCGACGGCCAGGCGAAATTGCTGCAAACGCTCGGCTACCACAATGTGCTGTCGCGCGGCTTTGCCCTGGTGCGCGGAGAGGACGGCGCGATGCTGCGCCGTGCCGCCGAGGTGAAGCCGGGATCGGCGCTCGACATCGAGTTCGCCGATGGCCATGTCGAGGTGCATGCCGACGGCGCCGCGCGCAAGCCCGAGCCGGAAGCGAAGTCTCAACGCCGGCGCGGCGACGACAAGCAGGGCTCATTGCTCTAAGGCGGATGGTGAACGCGCTTTCGCCAAGATCGTGCTGGAAATAGCGAGAGCAGGCTGGCGTTACGCGCCGGCTTGAGGTTATGGTGACAGATATTTCGCAGAGACGAGCCACTCGGTCTTGATGAATCGATTCGAACGCAACATCGCCTTCAAGGGCGAAGCCAAGCTCAAATATCTCGACGGCGAGGTGCAGGTGATGACACCCGGCGATTTCGTGCGCTGCGCGGTTACCGGCCGCACCATCCCGCTCGAGGAGCTCCGCTATTGGAGCGTCGAGCTGCAAGAGGCTTATGTCGACGCGGCCGCCTCGCTCAAGCGCTTCCGCGAGCTGCGTCAAGCCGCGGAATAGCGATCGCCTCCGCAAGCAGCTTTTTCACCACTTCCTTGTCCTCGAACTCCACCGCGATGGCGAAGGGGCGGGCGCGATGCTTCAGCTCGGCCACGGCTGAATCCGGTTCGCCCTCGAGCCGCACATAATCCTTCTCGGTGGTGACCAGCATGGCGTTGTAGTCCTTCGCCTCTTTCAACAGGCTGCGCGCCTGCCGCTCGCTATAGCGGTAATGGTCGGGATAAGAGCGCGTGTCGATCAGCCGCGCGCCTTCATTGCGCAGCGTGGCGAAGAATTTCGCCGGCCGGGCGATGCCGGCGAAGCCGATCACCGGCAAGACTGAGAGCCAGCGCCGGTCCTGGCGCGGCACCATGCGCGCCCTCAGCACTGGCTTGGCTTGGCCCTCGAAGGCTTCGATCAACTTCGCCACCCTATCCGCGTCGCCGATGACGACCAGCGCCGAGGCGCGCGCGATCTGCGCGTCGAGCGGCGCGCGTAAGGGGCCCGCCGGGATGACCAACCCGTTGCCGACGCCCACGCCGCCGTCGACCACGACCAGAGACAAATCCTTTGCGAGGCTCGGGTTCTGGAACCCGTCATCCATGACGATGACGTTTGCCTCGGTCGCCTCGATGGCCTTGGCGCCTTGCGGCCGGTCGGCCGAGACCAAGGTCGGGGCGGCTTGCGCCAGCAGCAGCGGCTCATCGCCGACCGCCTCGGCGCTGTCGCCTTGCTTGACGAGGACCGGTCCTTGGCTCGCCCCGCCATAGCCGCGCGTGAGGAATGCGGGCTTGGCGCCCAGCGCCTTGAGCAGCGCGGCGACGGCGATTGCCGTCGGCGTCTTGCCGCCGCCGCCTGCGGTGAAATTGCCGATGCAGATGACGGGAAGCCGCGAGCGGTATGGCGTAAGCTCGGCGAAGCGCTTCTCCGCCATCCGGCCATAGAGGCCGCCCAAGGGCGCAAGCGCCGAAGCGAGCGCGCCCTTCCGGCGATACCACCAGAACGGTGCCTCAAGAGGCATGTTGCAGCGTCGTCCTTGGCGGCAGGTAATGCTCGAGTTCGGCGAGCGTGCGCGGCAAGGCCCCGCTCATGGCGGCGATGGCGCGGCTCGCGCGCTCTGTCATCGCCCGGCGTGCGCTCGCGTCATCGAGCAGCGCCAGCACCGCCTCGGCAATGCTCGCCGCGTCGCTCACTTGCTTGCAGCCGCCGGCGCGCAACAGCGCCGTATAGGAATCGCGGAAGTTCTGGAAATTGGGGCCGGTCAGCACCGCCGCACCGAGCTTGATCGGCTCGACCGGGTTCTGCCCGCCGCGCTCGGCAAGCGAGCCGCCGACAAAGGCGACGGGCGACAGCGCATAGAGCAGGCCAAGCTCGCCGATCGTGTCGGCCACGTAGATGTCGGTCGAAGCCTCGGGCAGCTTGGCTTCCGAGCGGAGCGCGACGTTAAGGCTGGTGGGCCTTAGCTGATCGGCGATCAGCGGCCCGCGCTCCGGGTGCCGCGGCGCGATGATGGTCAGCAGATCGGGCCGCGCCGCCCGCATCCGCAAATGCGCCGCGGCAATGATGTCGTCTTCGCCGGGATGGGTGCTCGCGGCAAGCCATACGGTACGGCCAGCGAGCGCGGCGCTGAGCTTGCG
>JBAUOI010000351.1:0-4025 GCA_049579665.1 Methyloceanibacter sp. | reverse complement strand
GCCCGGCGGCCCGGGCGCGTTTCGCCGCTTCATGCTCGCAGGCATGGCGAGCATCGCCTATCCGGGAACCCGCGCCGAGCAGCTGCTGCTCGCACCGCAAGAGCTCAGGACTGCCGATCCGAGCTTTGCCACCGAGCTTTACAATGGACATTTCGGCCTCGCCGGCCGCCTCGCCGAGGTCGAAATCGAGTCGCCGTTCGAGATCACGCCGCCGTCGGATGGCTGGGCGCGCGAGCTTTATGGCTTTGGCTGGCTCAGGCATCTCCGTGCCGCAGGCAGCGAGCTGTCGCGCGAGCAGGCAAAAGCTTTGGTGCAGGATTTCATCGCGCTCAAGCGCTCGCATCATGGCCTCGCCTGGCAGCCGGAGATCGTCGGCCGCAGGGTGATCTCCTGGCTCTCCAACTCGGTGCTGATCCTCGACTCCGGCGAGCCTGAAGCCTACGCGAATTTCTTGAGGGCGCTCACCTCGCAGCTTCGCTATCTCTCGGCCAGCTATCGCGACGCGCCTGACGGCGTGCCGCGCCTCGTGGCGCTGATGGCGCTGATCTATGCCGGGCTGTGCATCGCCGAGCAGCAGGCGGTGGTCGACCGCTATTCGCGGCCCTTCGGCAAGGAGCTCGACCGGCAGATCCTTTCCGACGGCGGGCATATCTCGCGCAACCCCGAAGCCCTGGTCGAGCTGCTGCTCGATCTCCTGCCGCTGCGGCAATGCTTCGTGGCGCGCGACCGCGCCCCGCCGAAGGAGCTGACCGACGCGATCGACCGCATCATGCCGATGCTGCGCTTCTTCCGTACCGGCGACGGCACGCTCGCCCGCTTCAATGGCGCCGGCCCGACGCCGACCGACGCGCTCGCCACTGTGCTCGCCTATGACGATGTCGAAGGCGCGCCGGTTCGCGCGGCCATCAACTCGGGCTATGTGCGGCTCGAATGCGGGCCGACCCTGCTGATCTGCGACATTGGCCAGGCGCCCGCTCTCTCGCTCAGCAGCAGCGCGCATGCGGGCTTCCTGTCTTTCGAGATGAGCTCGGGCAATTGCCCGATGATCGTCAATTGCGGCACGCCGTCGATCGACCATGCCGACTGGATTCCGTTTGCCCGCTCGACGCCGGCGCATTCGACGCTGAGCTTCGAGGGAACCTCGTCCGCCGAGTTCACCGCGACGGGAGCCAATAGCAGCCAGATCGCCGCCGACTCGCCCTTGAGCGGCCCGCTCGATGCGCAAGCCGCGCTTGCCGATCAGGGCGACAATCTCAGGATCAAAGGCTCGCATGACGGCTACAAGACCGATTTCGGCGTCAGTCACGCGCGGCAATTCCTGGTCGCGCCGAACGGCCGCTTGATCTCGAGCGAGGACAAGCTCTCGGCGCCGGCCGGCCTGCAAAGCCCCGAGGGGTTGATCGCCGGCGAATCTGCCATCCGCTTCCATCTGCATCCGACCGTGCGCGTCGAGCTCGGCTCCGACGGGCAAAGCGCCCTGCTCAAGCTGAAGAACGGCGAGACCTGGAAGATCAGCTCCAACGCGCCCGAAACCAAGATCGAGGAGAGCTTCTTCCTCGCCGACGCGCGCGGGCCGCAGCCGACCTCGCAGGTCGTGCTCGGCGGCATGATGGGCGAGGCGAGCGAGGTCCGGATCGTGTGGAACATCGAACGCCTGACCGAAGGCGGCGGCGGCGGACATCTGGTCGATCCCAACGAAGCCGCGCCCGCCGCAGCCTGACCGCATGACGACTCGCAAGATTGCCCGCGCGCTGCTTTCCGTCAGCGACAAGACCGGCCTTGCCGATTTTGCGCGCGCGCTACGCCGGCACGGGGTCGAGATCGTCTCGACCGGCGGCACCTCCAAACTATTGCGCGAGGCCGGCATCGAGGTGATCGACGTGGCCGAGATCACCGGGCTGCCCGAGATGATGGATGGGCGGGTCAAGACGCTGCATCCGAAGATCCATGGCGGGCTGCTCGCGGTGCGCGAGAACGAGGCACATCTCAAGGCGCTCGCCGATCACGCGATCCATCCGATCGACCTGCTTGCCGCCAATCTCTATCCGTTCGAGCAGACGGTCGCGAGCGGCGCAGATTTCGACACCTGCATCGAGACGATCGACATCGGCGGACCGGCCATGATCCGCGCCGGGGCGAAGAACCACGATGGCGTCACGGTCGTGGTCGACCCCGCCGACTATAGACTGGTGATCGCCGAGATGGATGCGAATGACGGCGGCACTACGCTTGCCTTGCGTAAGGCGCTTGCCGCGCGCGCCTTCGCCCGCACGGCCGCCTATGACGCGGCGATCTCGGCGTGGTTTGCCGACCGGCTCGGCGAGACGGCGCCAAAGACGCGCGCGATCGTTGGCCGACTCGCCGAGGCGCTCCGCTATGGCGAGAACCCGCATCAATCTGCCGCGTTCTACCGCGGCGGCGAGCAGCGCTTCGGCGTCGCCACCGCCGTGCAGATGCAGGGCAAGGAGCTCTCCTACAACAATCTCAACGATACCGACGCGGCCTACGAGCTGGTCGCCGAGTTCGATCCGAGGGGATCCGCGGCCGTCGCCATCATCAAGCATGCCAATCCCTGCGGCGTGGCGACCGGCGCGACACTCGCCGAGGCATACGCCAAGGCTCTGGCTTGCGATCCGACCAGCGCCTTCGGCGGCATCGTCGCGCTGAACCGGAACCTCGACGCCGTGGCCGCGCGGGAGATCGTCAAGATCTTCACCGAGGTCATCATCGCGCCGGACGCGAGCGACGAGGCAAAAGCCATCATCGCCGAGAAGAAAAATCTGCGCCTGCTGCTCGCGGGCGGGTTGCCGGATCCGAAGGCGGAAGGGCTGACGTTCCGCTCGCTCGCGGGCGGCTTTCTCGTGCAGTCGCGCGACAACGGCGTTGCCGACAAACTCAAGGTCGTGACCAAGCGCAAGCCGACCGACCAGGAGCTTGCCGATCTCGTCTTCGCCTTCACCGTTGCCAAGCACGTCAAGTCGAACGCCATCGTCTATGTGAAGGACGGCGCTACGGTCGGCATCGGCGCCGGCCAGATGTCACGCGTCGATGCCGCGCGCATGGCGGCGTGGAAGGCGGCCGACGCAGCACGCGCGCAAGGGCTGAAGCAGAGCCTGACGCAAGGCTCGGTGGCGGCGTCGGATGCGTTCTTCCCGTTTGCCGACGGGCTCGAGGTGATCGCGCAAGCCGGCGCCACCGCCGTGATCCAGCCCGGAGGCTCGCTGCGCGACGACGAGGTGATCGCCGCCGCCGATCATGCCGGCCTCGCCATGGTGTTCACCGGCATGCGGCATTTCAGGCATTAGGGCCTGCCAGCAGGGCGCCCGCTCCGCGGCATTGGGACTGTGTCAGCTTTTGACCCAAAGCGGACGCTAACGCTCTCGCATGCCCATTGGGCTTCACTGCCAGAGGTCTCTCTTCAGCTCTGCTTCCGCCCTGCTTCGCTCTCGCAGCTGGGCCATTACGCCGCCTATCTGCGCCTCTACCCATGAGTTGAAAATCGCTTCCTGAGACATGCCACGAAGCTGCCCTGCGACCTCGGTGTTTACATACGACACGAGGGCGGGCGAGACGTTGAGCTCCTCGACGACTTGAAGCATGTATTTGAAGCCCTTGTAAGTCGGGTTGCTGGCGTCATTCTGCAGGAAGGCGCGCGCGAGCTCTTGGCGTTCGTGTTTGCTCAGAGGGCCGATGATCTTCCTCGTTAGGAGGACTGCCACTTGCACGGAGCAGGCGTGCACATCGGTCCCTTCCGCCTGACCCCGCCGCACGAGACCCCATATGTCGACATGCCGCGTTAGCGGGGACAGCAAACCGTGAGGAAAACCCCCGAACAGGACCGAGAGGCAATCGTCGACAGCTCTTCTGTATGCGCGATTGGTGGCTCGCTTCTTGAGCAGTGCCTGAATCATGTGCCCCATCCCCCGAACACAAACGAAGGAAGAGCGCTCAGAGTTCCCCGCCAGCGGCCCGGCACTGTTTCGCGATCCAAGCTTCGACCAGTGCGTTGCTGAAAAGTCACGTCG
>JBAUOI010000350.1:0-8484 GCA_049579665.1 Methyloceanibacter sp. | reverse complement strand
GATCGGGCCCTTCAGCCCGCCAAGCGCCGCGGCAAGCGCGGCCGCATCCTTTTCGCGTTCGGGCTCGAGCCCGAACAGCCGCCGTCCGGCGATGCGCGCCGCCACTCCGCCGACATTGGCGCCGACTTTGCCGTAGCGCAGCGCCCGCGCGCTCAAGCGGTTCTTCTCCTTGTCTGACGGGCTGTCGTTCATTGGGGGAGCTTCGCGGCCTTCACGCGTGACTAACGACCCCCTTCATATGGGGGCCCCAATCCCGGTATACCCGCCCGCCGACATCTCAATCGGCCACCAAAGAGGACGGCATGATCGAATGGCTCAGAGTGCTGGTTGGGATGGGAATCGCGCTCGGCCTGGTTTTGACGGGGTTCGGCTGGCTCGCGCAATTTTGGCCGGCGCTCGATCTCGTCAACAACGCCCTGCCCGCATTCGCGGCAGGGTCGGTCGTGCTTTTCTTGCTCGCCCTTATCACCCGGCACTGGCGCTCGATCGCCCTGGCCGGACTGCTGGCAGCCATCAATGTCGGTCTGATCTTCGCGGGTCTGCATGGCGCCGCCGCCGAAGCAGCGCCCGGCGCCAAGCGCTTCCTGCGTGTCGTGACCTTCAACCTCCGCTTCGACAACGACCGGATTGACGGCATCGACAAATTTCTCAGTCAGACCGACGCCGACGTGGTCGTGTTGCAGGAAGCGACCAAGGAGCATCTCGGCCTACTGCATCAGGGGCTCGACTCTCGCTATCCCTACAGCGTGGGCGAGTTCAGCGTCGCCATTTTCTCTAAATACGCGATCAAGGTCGACGGACGTGTCGACCGACCAGGCTATCCCGACTGGATTGGTCTCTTGGCCCGCTGGGTCGAACTCGATGTGAACGGAACCACCGTCGAATTGGTCGGCGTCCATTTGGCGCGGCCTTTCTATCCCGTGCTGCAAGAACACGACGTGATGGCGCTCACGCAATTCGTGCTGACCCGGAAGCTGCCGGTCATCGTGGCAGGCGACTTCAACCTGACGCCGTGGACCGATCAGCTAAAATCATTCACGCGCACCACCGGGCTCGGCCGATTCAATACGTTTATCTTCACCTGGCCGATGCGCCGGCGGCAATATCCACTTGTGCCGGTCGTCGCCATCGACAATGTGTTTGCCTCGCGGGAGTTCGCCAAAATCGCCACGATCGGCGGCGCGCGCCAGGGCTCGGATCATCGACCGATCATCGCCGACATCACGCTCGCGAAGGAGTGAATTGCCCGCTCCGCAGCTAACAATCATGCTTGGCGGCTGAAGGAGAAGCCCATGTTGAAACACATGCTCATTCTGTTCTCGGCGATCGCCTTTGCCTCGCCGGCATTTGCGGCGGCTGCTGACGCGATTGACGTTTGGAAATCGCCGACCTGCTCCTGCTGCGGCAAATGGGTGAAATATCTCGAGGCAAACGGCTTCACGGTGACGTCGCACAACACAAATGCCTCGGCGCTCGACCGCATCAAGCGCCAGGCCGGGATCGGCGAATTGTTCGCCTCGTGCCACACCGCAAAGATCGACGGCTACGTCATCGAGGGCCATGTGCCGGCGGCCGACATCAAGCGGCTGGTCGCCGAGCGGCCTGACGCGCTTGGGCTCACCGTGCCGGGAATGCCGGCCAGCTCGCCTGGAATGGCGCAGGGTGACGAGACGGAGCCTTACGACATACTGCTGATCAAGAAGGAAGGCACGGCGGAGATTTTCACCAGGCACTAAGCACCGCTCCGCGAACTGCCCGATCTCACCCCTTGCCAAGCTGGCTCAACGCCTGGCGATAGTCGCGCATCGCCTTGCGGGCCACATCGAGCTCGGCCTCGAGCGCGAGCGTCGCCGCCGACTTTGGTTTCCATTGTCCGCTGCCGAGGAACAGAAGCGCGAGGACCGCTACGGGGGTGAGGAAATCCGTGACCAGGATCGGCCCTGCGTTGCCCGGAGCGAGATTGCCACTGCCTATGATGTCCACGATATGGATGACGCCGGCGCCCAGCAGGAAGCACGCGGCGACGATGCCGGCGCCCACCCGCGCTTCGAAGCCCCTGAAGGCGGCGTACATCGAAGCGAAACCAAGCCCCAGATTGGCTACCCCCACTTCATATTGGAACGGGCTCGTGGCCCAACCGATCGAGGCGGCGGATTGCTGCGGAAAGAACACATGACCGATAAAGGCCCAACGGCCCTGCACGCCGAGCGGGAACAGGAACAGATAGCGCAGCAGCCGGTCGACCACGAAGCTCTGCAAGACCGGGCGTGGCTCGCGCAAAATCGCGATGCCTGCGCAGGCAAGCGCCACGACCCAGAGCAGAATGGGCACCAGGGAAACCTGCGTCATCGCGATAAACCCCCTCCCCCCTTAAGGCCAATTATCGCGAATCCACCGCGCAAATCCGTCCTCGTCAACCCTCCCTCAGGGTAAGCGGCCCGCCTCAGCGCTTGGCGGTCGCCGTCGCAGTCTTGTCCATGGTTTCGAGCTCGTCGATCAGGCCCTCGATCACTTTCAGCCCCATCGACCAGAAATTCGGGTCGGAGGCATCGAGCCCGAACGGCGCCAGCAGCTCCTTGTGGTGCTTGGTGCCGCCTGCCGCCAGCATATCGAGATATCGCTCGGCGAAGCCCTTCTCGGCCTTCTCGTAGACCGCATAGAGCGAGTTCACCAGGCAATCGCCGAAGGCATAGGCATAGACGTAGAACGGCGCGTGGATGAAATGCGGGATGTAGCACCAGAAGGTCTCGTAACCCGGTTTGAGCTCGATAGCGGGGCCGAGGCTCTCGCGCTGCACCTCGAGCCAAATCTCACCGAGCCGCTCGCTGGTCAGCTCGCCCTCGCGTCGCTCGGTGTGCACCCTGCGCTCGAAACTATAGAAGGCGATCTGCCTGACCACCGTGTTGATCATGTCCTCGACCTTCGAGGCGAGCAGCGCCTTCCGCTCTCGCGGGGTCGGCGCCTGGTCGAGCAGCGCGCGGAAGGTCAGCATCTCGCCGAACACGCTCGCGGTCTCGGCCAGCGTCAGCGGCGTCGGCGCCATCAGCGGCCCTTGCACATTGGCCAGCACCTGATGCACGCCGTGGCCGAGCTCATGCGCAAGCGTCATCACGTCGCGCGGCTTGCCCTGATAGTTGAGCAGGATATAGGGGTGCGCGCTCGGTACGGTCGGATGCGAGAAGGCGCCGGGAGATTTACCCTCGCGCACCGGCGCATCGATCCAGCCTTTGGCGAAGAACTGGCCGGCAATGTCGGCCATGCGCGGGGAGAAATCGCCGTAAGCCGTGAGCACGGTCTTCTGCGCGGCGTCCCAGCCGATCACCTGCTTCGGCTCCTCGGGCAGCGGCGCGTTGCGGTCCCAATGCTCCAGCGTCTTCTTGCCGAGCCATCGCGCCTTCATCGCGTAATAGCGATGTGAGATGCGCGGATAGGCCTCGCGCACGGCGGCGACCAACGCATCGACCACTTCCTTCTCGACCCGGTTGGCGAGATGGCGGGAATCGGCAACGTCGACGAAGCCGCGCCAGCGGTCGGAGATCTCCTTGTCCTTGGCTAGCGTGTTCGTGATCAGGGTGAAGAGCCGCACATTGTCCTTGAAGACCTTCGCCAAGGCTTCCGCGGCGTCGCGGCGCTTGTCTCCGTCCGGATCGAGCAGCCGGTTCAGCGTCGGCTCAAGGCTGAGCTTTTCTCCCTCAGTGTCGAATCGGAGCGAGGTCATCGTCTCGTTGAACAGCCGGTCCCAGGCGCCACGCGCGGTCACCGCCTTCTCGTGGAACAGTTGCTCGAGCTTGTCCTCGAGCTGATAGGGCTTCTCTTTCCGCAGATCCTCGAGCCAAGGCCGATAATGGCTGAGCTCGGACTTGGCCATCGCCGTCTCGAGTATCGCGTCGTCGAGCCGGTTGAGCTCGAGCGGGAAGAACAGCAGCTTGGAGGAGATCGCCGTGATCTTCTCCTGGATGTCGCCGAAGAATTTCTGCCGCTTGGGGTCCGAAGTGTCCGCCGCGTAGAGCAGGCTGGCATAGGAGACGATGCGGCCGAGCACGTCGTTCAGCGCCTCGAACTCGCGCACGGCTTGGGCGAGCACAGCGCCACCCTTGCCGCCGTCGAGCAGCGCGGCAAGCTTGCCGGCATAGCGCTCCTGCATGGCGTCCGCCGCCCGCTCGGAGGTTTCAAGATCGGCCTTGAGCTTCGGCGACTCCGGTCCCTGATAAAGATCGGCGAGATTCCATTCCGGCAAATTGCCGAGTCTTGCCTTGCCGCCTGCCTCGGCGGTCGGCTTTGCCCCGCCCTTGGTTGATGCGGTCGTGGCGAAAAGGGGGTGCTCGGGCCAATTACGGAGTTTGGGCAGCATGAAAAGGTGAACCTCGCTGGCGGTGAATCGCATCCTAGTGTGGGAGGGCAAATGCGCCCCTGCAAGGGCCATCGACCACGTGTTTTGGTCCTTTTCGAGGACCGCAAGACCACAGCTTCACCAAAATCGAACTTCGATAAAGAGGATGTTTACCCTTCAACTGCACAATTTTGGCACAGGAGCAGCGCGCTTCGACCGCGAGTTTGGCAATGCCGCGCTGTCCTCCATCATGTGGGTTGTAGCGTAACGTAGCGAGTCCAGCGTCATGCCTAAGCGCGTATTGGTCGTCGACGACGACCCTGCTCAACGTCGTATTCTCGAAGAGACCATCAAGCGGTTCGGCTATAGCGTCGCAACGGCGGATAGCGGCAACAAGGCGCTCGACGCGCTCAGGGCCGACAGCACCGGGGAGATCTGCCTTGTCCTGCTCGACCTCGTCATGCCGGGCACTGACGGCCTAGCCGTTCTCTCCGCCATGCGCTCTCTGTCCCGTAAGCCTCCCGCCATCGTCCAGACCGCCCATGGCAGCATCGACGCCGCCATCACGGCGATGCGCGCCGGCGCCATAGACTTCGTGGTCAAGCCGGTGAGCCCCGAGCGGCTCGAAGTCTCCATCAAGAACGCGCTGAAGATCGAGGCGCTGGCCGACGAGCTGGTCCGCATCAAGGCCTCCGCCCGCGGCGAGCTTGGCTTCACCGACCTGATCGCCGGCAGCGATGCGATGAAGCGCGTGCTGGAGCTCGGCCATCGGGCCGCCAGCTCCACCATTCCGGTGCTGATCGAAGGTGAATCGGGCGTCGGCAAGGAGCTTATCGCCCGCGCCATCCAGGGCGAAAGCGCCCGCAAATCCAAACCCTTCGTCACCGTCAATTGCGGCGCGATCCCTGAGAATCTGGTCGAGAGCATCTTGTTCGGCCACGAGAAGGGCTCCTTTACCGGCGCCGTCGAGAAACGCACCGGCAAATTCCTCGAAGCCGATGGCGGCACGCTGTTCCTCGACGAGATCGGCGAGCTGCCGCTTGATGCCCAGGTCAAGCTGTTGCGGGCTCTGCAAGACGGCGAGATCGATCCCGTCGGCGGCAAGCACAAGGTCAAGGTCGACTTCCGGCTGATCTCGGCGACCAACCAGAACCTGATCACCCTCGTCAGCGAAGGACGGTTCCGCGAGGACCTCTATTACCGGCTGAATGTGTTCCCCGTCTGGGTGCCCCCGCTCAGGGAGCGGCTCGAAGACGTGCCGGAACTGGTGCGCCACTTCATCGCCCGCTTCGCCGCCGAGGAAGGCAAGCGGATCGACGGCATCGACGCCGAGGCGATCGGCATGCTGTGCCGCTATAGCTGGCCGGGCAATATCCGCCAGTTGGAGAACGCGGTGTTCCGCGCCGTGGTGCTGGCTGACACGCCGATGCTGTCGGTCAACGAGTTCCCGCAGATCGCCGCGCATGTCGAAGGCTACGCCGTGACCGTGCCGCCGGCGCCCGCGCCGAAAGAGGCCCCGCGCATCGAAGGTCCGGTCATGCTGGGTGAATCCGCAGGGACCCCCGCCACCATTCATGTGCCGCAGGCAAACGGCAAGGACGCGATCGGCATCCCAGCGCTCAGCGACTCGGGCGACATCCGCTCACTCGAAGCCGTCGAGGCCGACATGATTCGCCTCGCCTTCGGCCGCTATCGCGGACGGATGACCGAGATCGCCAGGAGGTTGGGGATCGGCCGGTCGACCCTTTACCGCAAGATGCGCGAGATCGGGCTCGAGGCGAGACCCTAACTGAACCAGTGGGTTCGGCGGGAATGCCGCACCCGGGGAAAGGCGCTTCGCACACTGGCGAGGCACGGGGAGCGAACCCACTTCCTAATCGATTGAGCGACGGCCGATTTGGCCATGGGGAAAGATGCATGAGGGCCATATTCCGTATCGCGTTAGCCTTGCTTCTGACGGCCTCGGCAAGCCTTCCGGCGCTTGCGGTCGAGCCCGATGCGCCGCAAGCCCTGATCACCCGGGCCGAGGCGATCCGCATTGCCGTGCAAGCCAATTTGTCGGCGAAATTCACCACCGCCACCCAAGCCAAGAAGTCCGAGCAAGGGGCGCTGGTCGAATATTACGCGGTTCCCGACCAGCGCACGCTGTGGGTCGATGAGAACGGCCTGACCGAGCGCGGCAACGCCGTCATAGCCGAGATCGAGCAGGCCGACGATTACGGACTTCGCGCGGCGGACTATCAGCTGCCGAACCCTGCCGAGTTCGCCGTCTCGGATGCTGGCGCCACCCAACGGCTCGCCGATGCCGAGATCAAGATCAGCTATGCGGTGCTCGGCTACGCGCGCGATGCGCGGGGCGGCAGGATCAACCCGTCCCGGCTCTCTCCGAATCTCGACCCCGACCGCGCTCTGCCCAATCCGTCCGAGGTGATCGAATCGATCGCCATCCGCTCCGATCCCGCCGCCTATCTGCGGAGCTTCCAGCCGAATCAGCCGCAATTCGAGGCGCTCAGACAGAAGCTGATCGAGCTCAGAGGCGGCAAGGTCGAGGTTTCGTCGAAGCCGGCCGTCATCGTTCCGGACGGCCCGGTGCTCAAGCTTGGCATCGTGGATGAGCAGGTCGCGCTCCTGCGCAGGCGGCTCGACATGCCGTCAGACACCGCCGACGCCACGCACTTCGATGAGCAGGTGCTCGACGCCGTGCGGAAATTCCAGCTCGCGCATGGCTCGATCCCCGACGGCATGGTCGGCGCCGGCACGAGGGCGCTGCTCAATAGCGGCGGCCACCAGCCACGCCAGGTCGGAAGCTCCGCGCGCATCAGGTCCGTGCTGATCAACATGGAGCGCTGGCGCTGGCTGCCGCACGACCTCGGCTCGTTCTATGTGAACGTGAACATCCCCGAATTCATGTTGCGCGTGATGTCTGACGGCAAGCCCACCTACACCACGCGCGTCGTGGTCGGCAAAGTCGACAAGCAGACGCCGATCTTCTCCAGGGACATGCAGGAGATCGTGTTCGGTCCGTTCTGGAACGTGCCGACCTCGATCAAGGTCGAGGAGATCAGGCCCTATCTCCGGCAGGAAGCCTCCTGGTGGGGCGGCGGCGGCTGGAATACCGCGGTGTTTCAGCGTCACGATCTGCGCATCAGATATGCCGGCCGCGAGCTCGATCCGGCCGCGATCGATTGGAGCCGCGTGGACATCCGCACGCTAGAGCTGTTCCAACCGCCGGGACCCGCCAACGTGCTCGGCCGCGTGAAATTCGTGTTCCCCAACAAGCACGACGTCTATATGCACGACACGCCGCAGAAGTTCTTGTTTGCCAATGAGGTACGGGCGGAGAGCCATGGCTGCATGCGGGTGCAAAACCCCGATCAACTGGCCGCTGTGCTGTTGAAACAGGACCAGAATTGGAGCCAGGCGCGGACCATGTCGGCCATCGACACCGGCTACGACCAGCACATTGCCCTTCGGCAGAGGATCCCCGTCTACATCACCTATTTCACGCTTAAGATTAACGATGACGGGTCGATTTCGACCTTCGGGGACATCTACGGCCACGACGCGCGGATGGCGGCCGCTCTCGGGCTGTAGCGGAGTGAAAAACTTGGGGAAATCCTGTTAACTCTACGACCAGAATCCGGGCACGCTTAACCTGTTCGCCTTGTTTTTCCCGCAATTTGGCTAATACTCAACCTTAACGGACGGCATGGAAGGGATGCTGCCCGCGTGCGTGGCCTCCAGGGTGCGCACCTACGGGGAAGCCGGCATTGGGAAGGCCGGCGAGGGAAAGGCGTAATTCGGGGATGCGAATTCGGGGGAGTGTCGCACGTCGCGCCGTGCTCGGCGCATGCCTCGTGCTTCTTTCCGCTGCAGCGTGGTGCACCGCGACCGCCTATCGGGCGGCTGCGCTGGGCGAGACGCGCACCCTTTCCATGTACAACATCCACACCAAGGAAACCCTGACCGTCACCTTCAAGCGCGACGGCAAGTACGACGACGCTGCGCTCAAGCAGCTCAACACGTTCATGCGAGATTGGCGGGCCAAGGAAGAGACCAAGATGGATCCCGCGCTGATCGATCTGGTTTGGACCCTGCACAAGCAGCTCGGCTCCAAGAAGCCGATTCATTTGGTTTCGGCCTTCCGCAGCGCG
>JBAUOI010000349.1:0-2835 GCA_049579665.1 Methyloceanibacter sp. | reverse complement strand
CGCTTACCTTGCCTGATAGCTTGCCTGAGAGTGCGCCGTCGCGCCGGCGAATTTCGCTAAGTCATTGATTTGATTGGTAGCGGAGGAGGGACTCGAACCCCCGACACGCGGATTATGATTCCGCTGCTCTAACCAGCTGAGCTACTCCGCCAGTTGGCGATCGGGCGGATATTACTCCGCCAATTGGCTTTGTAGCCGTCGATATAGGGATCGCCAATAATTAGTGTCAAGCAAGCGCCGGCAATGCACCAGCGCGCGGGCGACCTGCCATTTGATCCTGACCCTGATCGGCTCGGGCAGCCTGGCACGGACCGGCATGCGCGCCGGAACGCGCGGTTTCAGGCTCCGCGCTGCGAGTTGCGGGGCAATGCCGAAGCCAGGCTCCTTGACGAAGCGAAGCATGGTGAACAGTCCCAGCGGCCGTAGCGAACGGCGCTCGGCAAGCCTGAGGTCGTCGCAGACCAGCACCTGATCGAGCCCGAACACGGGGCGCCAACCGATATACTCGGCAAACGGCGCAAGCTTTCGCTCGATGAAGCCGCGGATGCCTTCGTCCTGGCTGAAATGGTTGACGAGGATGACCTCGCCGCCCGCCGCGCAGACCCGCTCGAGCTCGCGCATCACGCGATCGGGCTCCGGCACCACGGTCATGACATACATAGCGACGACCGTGTCGAAGCTTTCGTCGGGAAAGGCGAGCGCGCCGGCATCCATCTCATGCAGCGCCGCTACATTGCCGAGCGCTTTGCGCTCCACCTTGTCTTGCGCCTTGGCCAGCATCTCGGGCGAAAGGTCGATGCCGGTGATGGTGAGGTGGCTACCATAGCAGGGCAGCGACAATCCGGTGCCGACGCCCACCTCCAGCACCCGGCCCTTACGCCGGTTGATGATCTGCACGGCGTTCTTGCGTCCGGCTTCGGCGATCAGGCCGAAAGTGAAGTCATAGACTGGTGCCCAGCGGCGATACGCATGACGCACGGAAGCCGCGTCCATAACGGGTGCCTTGTGTGCCACGTTTCCTCTCCGACCTCTAAGCGCCGCTTTGAAGGGCGCCTACCGCGATACGGCCAGCAACGTCTCTTCGGTTCCGCTTTTTGCCGCGGATGCCGCAAAGCCGCTTTTGACCAACCCGGCTGCTGCGGCCGCGGACTTGATCCATCCGCCGCCCAGAAGCCGCTCCCCGCCGCCACGCGCGGCATAAAAAGCGCAAGCCTGTCCGGGTGAGACGCCGTCCTCGCCGTGAGCAAGCTCGACCGTGAAACCGTCGTCCTCGATGCTCAACCGCGCCGGCTGCAACGGTCCGCTCGATCGGATCCTGGCGAGGATCTCCTCGCCCGACGCCGCAAAATCCTCGAACGACTCATCGCCCAACCAATTCATCTCGCGCAGCTTGAGCGTGCGCATGCGCAGGCACTCTCGAGGCCCGACCACGACCTCGCGGGCCGAAGCGTCAAGCTTCACCACGTAAAGCGGCTCCTTGGCCGGGACACCGATACCCTTACGCTGGCCGATCGTGTAGTTGATGATCCCGCCATGGCGGCCGAGCACCCGGCCATCGACATGGACGATATTGCCGGCCTCCGCGGCGCCCGGACGCAAGCGCTCGATCACTTGCGTATAGCGCCCAGTGGGCACGAAGCAGATATCCTGACTGTCGGACTTCTCGGCCACCGCCAGTCCAAAGTCGCGCGCAAGCTTCCGGGTCTCGTCCTTCTGTAAGCCGCCGAGCGGGAAACGGAGAAAACCGAGCTGCTCGCGCGTGGTGGCGAACAGGAAATAGCTCTGGTCGCGCTCCTTGTCGGCGGCGCGGTACAGCTCCCACCCGGCGGCGCCGGGCTCGCTCCTGACATAATGGCCGGTGGCGAGCGCAGAGGCGCCCAGGCCCGCGGCCGTCTCCAGGAGATCGTGGAACTTGATCTTCTGATTGCAAGCGACGCAGGGGACCGGCGTCTCGCCCTGAAGATAGCTGTCGGCGAACGCGCCCATCACCGCGTTGGCGAAGCGGCTCTCGTAATCGAGCACGTAATGCGGGATCTTGAGTAGATCCGCGACGCGCCGCGCGTCATGGATGTCCTGGCCGGCGCAACAGGCGCCCTTGCGCCCGACCGCCTCGCCATGATCGTAGAGCTGAAGCGTGATGCCGACGACGTCGTAGCCTTCGGCCTTGAGCAGGGCCGCCACCACCGAGGAGTCGACGCCGCCGGACATGGCGACGACCACGCGCGTATCGGCCGGACGGCCTTCAAAATGCAGACTGTTAAGCACTGGGGGCTGCAACGATGTCACTAAAATCCCCGCTCGAAGCCACTAAACGAAGTGACGGCAATGTTTTTTTCTTGTCCGGCAATATAAAGGGTCCGTGTCCGGAACGCGGCCATTTTCTTTACGCCCGGACCTAGCCCGAACATAGGCATCGCCCCCCTGTTAAGCAAGGCGAAGCGGCTGCTCGCGAGGCCTAGGCGAAGCGCCCTGGAAAGCCGGGGTTCTTGTTGTGAATTCAGCAACTTTGGACTATTTCCTTGCCGGTTCCTTTACCGCCCAGCTTAGGCAAATCTTAAATGCGGCTTGCTAGGTTCGTCCTAGATGTTGGCTCATCGAGCAGTGAAGTAGAAGTAAGTGAGTACGATGACCGAGAATTACAGGCCACGCATGAGATATGTGATCGGACCGGACGGCAGCCCCCTGACCGTCGCCGATCTTCCTCCCCGTGACACCAAGCGTTGGGTGATCCGCCGCAAGGCCGAGGTGGTTGCCGCCGTGCGTGGCGGCCTGATCAGCCTCGAAGAGGCTTGCGAGCGCTACACGCTGACCGTCGACGAGTTCCTGAGCTGGCAG
>JBAUOI010000348.1:0-2190 GCA_049579665.1 Methyloceanibacter sp. | reverse complement strand
GCACGACCCCGCCGCTCATCGTCACCTTGCGCTCGTAGGCCTCGAGATAAAGATCGAGATGCGACAGCGTGTGATCCTTGATGGCGCGGGCTTCCTCGCGCAGCGTGTCGAATTCGGGCAGCTTGGCCTTCGCCGCCTCGCGCTTGGCGACGAAGCCGCGCTTGACGTTCAGCAGCGCTTTTTGCAGCGACCTGTCGGCGAGAGCCTCGGAAGCGGCCGATTTGAAGTCTTGCTTTGCGTTTGCCATCCCCCGTCCGCCGCTCATCGCCTCAGTCGCGGCGCGGCAATCGCCGGGTCTTCGGTCATCCCGGCCAGCACCTCCGCCACGTGGCGCGCTTCGACATCCACGCCCTCGCGCGCCAGCCTGCCGGCGATCTGCATGAGACAGCCGAGATCGCTGGAAAGCACGGTGCCTGCGCCCGTGCCGGCGATGTCGTGCACCTTGGCATCGAGGATGGCGCCGGAGATCTCGGGATATTTGACGGAGAAGGCGCCGCCGAAGCCGCAGCATGCCTCGCTCTCGCCAAGCTCGATGAGGGTCAGGCCCTCGACGCTGTTGAGCAGCCGGCGCGGCGCCTCGCGCGCATGCAGCTCCCGCAAGGACGAGCAGGCATCGTGATATGTGACGCTTCCCGGATAGGCCGCATCGACACGGCCGAGTTTGAGCACGTCGGCGAGAAACGACGTGAGCTCGAAGCTCTTGGCGGCAAGCGCCGCGGCGCGATCGGCGTAGCCTGGATCCTCCGCAAGCAGGCGCGGGTAATGCAGCCGCAACATGCCGGCGCATGAGCCTGACGGCGCCACCACGTAATCGAAGCCCTCGAATGTCTCGACCACCTGCCGGGCGACTGCGATAGCGTCCTTGCGGTCGCCGGAATTATAGGCCGGCTGGCCGCAACAGGTTTGCGCGCGGGGGACTTCGACCCGCGCGCCGGCGTCTTGCATGAGCTTGATCGCGGCAAAGCCGATGCTTGGCCGGAACAGATCGACCAGGCAGGTGACGAACAGACCGACCAGCGGGCCTTGCTGCAATGGGGCAGGCGTGGGAGGCATGGCGGCTGGCCTTGGGCTTTTCACCTTATGGCAGGAGGATGGAGCCAGGATGTAGCATCGGCGACGCGACTCAAAGTCCCAATTCGAAGGGGTTGAGGCGGGAGGAGAGGGGAGGACTATGCGGGCACGGGGCCTGGCAATATTGGCGCTATCGCTGCTGCCGCTCGCCGCGGCTGAGCCCGCTTTTGCCGAGCCGGTGACGCTCGTCACCCCGCTGGCTTACGGCACGCATATGCCTGGGCTGGGCGAGCCCGCCGCGAGCCTCGCCAGACTGATCAAGGAGCGCTCCGGCGGCGCCCTCGTGCTCAAGCTGAAGCAGCCCGGTGACGGCACCAAGCCGCAAGAGATTCTCGACAGAGTCTCGGCCGGCACCGTCGATGCCGGCTTCGCCACCGCCAGCTATTGGTCCGCCAAGCTCCCCGCGGCTTCGCTGTTCGCCGGCTTCCCCTTCGGTCCTGACGGCAAGACCTATCTCGATTGGTTCGAGCAGGGGAACGGCCGCAAGCTTTATCAAGAGATGTACGACCACGCCGGGCTGAAGGTCCATGTCATGCCGTGCGCTTTCGGGGGCGGCGAGGCCGGAGGCTGGTTCTTGAAGGAGATCAAGACCTCCGAGGACATCAAAGGCTTGCGCATGCGCATTTTCGGGCTCGGCGGCAGGGTCATGTCGCGGCTCGGCGCCACCACCTTGCTGGTGCCGGGCAGCGAGCTCGTTGCCGCTTTCGACAAGGGGAAGATCGATGCCGCCGAGGCCTATCCCCCGGCGGTCGATGCGCAATCGGGCCTTAAGGACGAGGTCAAGCTGATCTATATGCCGGGCTGGCACCAGCCGGAGACGGTGCTCGAGCTGATCGTCAACAAGGATCGCTGGGACGCTCTCACCGATCGGGAGCGCGGTCTGATCGAGGGCGCCTGCCTCGCCACTCTCCACGCCACGCTGGATACGAGTGCCAAGCTCGAGGCCGGCGCGCTCGCCGATTTCACCAAATCGGGCGTCCGCATTGAGAATTTCCCGCAAGGCGTGCTCGCGTCCTTGCACCAGGCCTGGACCGAAATCGCCAAGGACGAAGGCGATCAGGATTATTTCTTCAGGACCGTGCTGGACGACATCGAGCGATTTCGCGCCAGGCCGCAAAC
>JBAUOI010000347.1:0-11441 GCA_049579665.1 Methyloceanibacter sp. | reverse complement strand
GTGCTGAACTCGATCCCGACCGCGGTCGAGCTGCTGATGATCTCAGGCCTCGTGGCTTGGTATTTCGGCTGGATCTACGTGGTTGTCGTGCTGCTCACGGTCGGCTTCTATGTCTGGTTCACGTTCTGGGCGAGCGAGCGGCGCATCGCCATCCGCCGCGACATGAACGAATCCGACACCGAGGCGCATGCCAAGGCGGTCGACAGCCTGCTCAACTACGAGACGGTGAAATATTTCGGCAACGAGGAACTCGAGGCGCGGCGCTTCGATTCCTCGATGGCCCGCTATGAGCGGGCGGCGATCCGCACCTATACCTCGCTCGGCGTGCTCAACACCGGGCAGGCGGTGATCTTCACCCTCGGCACGGTCGCCTGCATGTTGCTCGCGGCGCGCGACGTCACGCGCGGAGCGCTGACCGTCGGCGACTTCGTGATGATCAACGCGATCCTGATGCAGCTTTATCTGCCGCTCAATTTCATGGGCATGGTCTATCGCGAGATCAAACAGGGCTTGATCGATGTCGAGACCATGTTCGCGCTGCTGCACGAGCCGCCCGAGATCGTCGACAAGAAGGGCGCCAAGCCGCTGCGCGTGAGCAAAGGCGAAGTCAAGTTCGAGAATGTTTCCTTCGCCTACGACCCCGACCGGCCGATCCTGAAAAATGTGAGCTTCGAGGTGCCCGCGGGCAAGATGGTGGCCATCGTCGGGCCGTCGGGCGCGGGCAAATCCACCATCTCGCGTATCCTGTTCCGCTTTTACGAGGTGAGCAGCGGGCGCGTTCTGATCGACGGCCAGAATATCAGAGACGTAACGCAGGCCTCGCTCAGGGCGGCGATCGGCATGGTCCCGCAGGACACCGTGCTATTCAACGACACGATCGAATACAACATTCGCTACGGCAAGCCGGACGCCACGGTGGCCGAGGTGCGCGAGGCGGCGCGGCTCGCCCAGATCGACGATTTCGTCATGACGCTGCCGCAAGGCTATCACGCGCTGGTCGGCGAGCGCGGCTTGAAGCTCTCCGGCGGCGAGAAGCAGCGGGTGGCGATCGCCCGCACCATTCTCAAAGCGCCGCCGATCCTGATGCTCGACGAGGCCACCTCGGCGCTCGACAGCCACACGGAGCACGAGATCCAGGACGCGTTGGAACGCGTGGCGCGGGAGCGGACCAGCCTTGTGATCGCCCACCGCCTCTCCACCGTGGTGCATGCCGACAACATCATCGTGCTGGACCAGGGCGTCATCGTCGAGCAGGGCACGCATCCCGAGCTGCTGGCAAGAGGCAGACTCTATGCGAGCCTCTGGGCGCGCCAGCGCGAGGCCGACGAGGCGCGCGAGCGGCTCGCCAGGGTCGCCGAAGAGGAGGCGGTTCTGGAATCGCGCGCGGCGGAACGGCTCGAAGACGAAGCGCTCGCCTCAACCTAAGCCTTTGACACAAACGCGAAGCATGAACGACAAACACAGCATTCTCGACAGCATTCTTGGCGCCTTCGTGCCGATCCATCCGGACGGCTACAAATTCGTGTTTGGCGCGGCGCTCGCCACGCTGATTCTGTTTGCCGTGCTGCCGCCGCTTGGCTGGCTCGGCGCCATCGCCACCGCTTATTGCGCGTATTTCTTCCGCGATCCGGAGCGCATCACGCCGCAGCGCAAGGGCCTGGTGACATCCGCCGCCGACGGCAAGGTCGCGGCTATCGCCGACGTTGCAGCCCCCAACGAGCTCCAACTCGGGCGCGAGACGCTCAGCCGCATCTCCGTGTTCCTCTCCATCTTCGACGTGCACATTGTGCGTGCGCCGGTGGCTGGGCGGATCACCAGAAGCCATTACGTGCCGGGTGCTTTCCTTAACGCCGAGCTGGACAAAGCGAGCGAAGACAACGAGCGGCGCGCACTGGTCATCGAGATGGAAACGGGGGAAAAGGTCGGGCTTGTGCTGATCGCTGGGCTGATCGCGAGGCGGATCGTGACTTTCGTTGGCGAGGGGACTAGCGTGGCGCGCGGCGAACGGATCGGACTGATCCGTTTCGGCAGTCGCGTGGATGTTTATCTACCCAAAAACGTCCACATTCTTGCCGAAGTCGGGCAGACGGCGATCGGCGGCGAGACCATGCTCGCGGAGTTCGTGGATCGCGCGGAGGCGCGTGCGGTGAGGTCTGTTTCAGTGTCGAGTGCGACGGAGGACTAGACCATGTTTCCTCCCTTTGAACCGGAGCGCGACGAGCGCAAGAAAAAGCGGCAGAATGTCTTCGCCCGCGGCCAGGTGCCGGTCAGGGTGCTGATCCCAAACATCTTCACGCTGGTCGGGCTGTGCGCCGGGCTCACCGCCATCCGCATGGGTATCGAGCATCGCTGGGACCTGGCGGTGGCGGCGCTGGTGTTCGCGGCGTTCCTCGACGGCATCGACGGTCGCGTCGCGCGGTTGCTGAAAGCCTCATCGCGGTTCGGCGCCGAGCTCGACAGCCTCGCCGATTTCGTCAATTTCGGTGTGGCGCCCGCCATCATCATGTTCAACTGGGCGCTCGACGATCTCAAGAGTCTCGGCTGGATAGCGGTGCTGGTGTTCGCCGTGTGCTCGGCGCTCAGGCTCGCGCGCTTCAATGTGTCGCTCGACGCGACGGATACGCCGGCCTGGAAGAGCAATTATTTCGTCGGGGTGCCGGCGCCTGCCGGCGCCATCATTCTGCTGTTGCCGATCTATGCCGAGGATCTCGGGCTGCATTGGCCGAGCCTCACGCCGCTGGTGCTGCTCTATACGCTGGCCATCGCGTTGCTGATGGTGAGCCGGGTGCCGACCTTCTCCGGCAAGCTGATCGGGCAGAAGATCGCGCGCGAATATGTGCTGCCGGTGTTCGTGGCAGCCGCTTTGTTCATGGCCCTGCTGCTCACCTATCCCTCGCTCACGCTTGCGGCGGGCTCGGTGATCTATCTCGCCATGATCCCGCTCTCGGCCTATCGCTATCTCGCCGAGCAGCGGAAGCAGGGAAAGACCGCGAAACCGCAAGGCGGCAAGGGTCAAGCGGCCGAGATCCCCGCGAGCTCCGATGAGCAGGTCGTGCGCCTGAGGGCCAAACCGTGAAGCAACGCCTTTCGACGTATTTGCGGCAGCTCGAGGCCGAAAGCATTCACATCATGCGCGAGGTCGCGGCCGAGTTCCGCAATCCGGTGATGCTCTATTCCATCGGCAAGGACTCTTCGGTGATGCTGCATCTCGCGCTGAAGGCGTTCTATCCGGGCAAGCCGCCGTTTCCGCTGATGCATGTCGACACCACCTGGAAGTTCCGCGAGATGATCGAGTTTCGCGATCATGAGATGCGCCGGCTCGGGCTCGACCTGATCGTGCACACCAACGAGCAAGGGGTGAAGGACGGCATATCGCCCATCACCCATGGCAGCACGCTCTACACCGACATCATGAAGACCGAGGCGCTCAAGCAGGCGCTCACCAGCCACGGCTTCGACGCGGCGTTCGGCGGCGCGCGGCGCGACGAGGAGAAATCGCGCGCCAAGGAGCGCGTGTTCTCGTTCCGCAACATCGCGCAGAACTGGGACCCCAAGCGGCAGCGGCCGGAGCTTTGGCACCTCGCCAATACCAAGATCGGCCCGGGCGAAAGCATGCGGGTGTTCCCGCTGTCGAATTGGACCGAGATCGACGTGTGGACCTACATCTATCTGGAGGACATCCCGGTGGTGCCGCTGTATTTCGCCGCCGACCGGCCGGTGGTCGAGCGGGGCGGCATGCTGATCATGGTCGACGACGCGCGGCTGCCGATCGACGCGAAGGAAAAGCCGGAGATGGCGCGCGTGCGCTTCCGCACGCTCGGCTGCTACCCGCTCACCGGAGCGATCCGCTCGGAGGCGGCGTCGGTGCCGGAAATCATCGAGGAGCTGATCGCCACGCGCTTCTCGGAGCGGCAGGGCCGGGTGATCGACCACGACCAGTCCGGCTCGATGGAGAAAAAGAAGCAGGAGGGCTATTTCTGATGGCCCGCTTGACCGTTGTCGGCAGCGCTGCGCAGAGTGACGCGCGTGAGCGGGTCGATGCCCGCGTCGCGGCGGAAGAGAATCGCAGCCTGCTGCGCTTCCTGACCTGCGGCAGCGTCGATGACGGCAAGAGCACGCTGATCGGCCGGCTGCTCTACGATTCCGCGCTGGTCTATGAGGATCAGGTGCGCAGCGCCGAGCACGATTCGCGTCGTCCCGGCGGGGGCAGGGGAGGCGCGCTCGACCTCGCATTCTTGATCGACGGCTTGGAGGCCGAGCGCGAGCAAAAGATCACCATCGACGTCGCCTATCGCTATTTCTCGACGCCGCGGCGGAAATTCATCGTCGCCGATACGCCGGGGCATGTGCAGTACACGCGCAACATGGCCACGGGGGCGTCGAATTGCGATTTCGCCGTGCTGCTGGTCGATGCGCGCAGCGGCGTGCTGACGCAGACGCGGCGGCATGCCTGCATCCTGTCGCTGCTCGGCATCCGCAGCATCGCGCTCGCCGTCAACAAGATGGATCTCGTCGATTTCGATCAGGCGCGCTTCGAGGCGATCGCCGATGAGTTTGCCGGCTTCGCCGCCGCGCTCGGCTTCGAGCTGGTGACGGCGATCCCGCTTTCGGCGCTCAAGGGCGACAATGTGATCGCGCCCAGCGCGCATATGCATTGGTATCGCGGACCGACGCTGCTCGGACATTTGGAGACGGTGGACGTGACTCCCGGCGACAGAGAGCGGCCGCTGCGCTTTCCGGTGCAATGGGTGAACCGACCGCATCTCGATTTCCGCGGTTATGCCGGCACCGTCGCCAGCGGCAAGATCGGCCGTGGCGACGAGGTGGTGATCCATCCTTCCGGCAAGCGCGCGCATGTGGCGCGGATTGTCACCGCCGACGGCGACCTCGAAGAAGCGCGCGAGGGCGAGGCGGTGACGCTGACCTTCGCCGAGGAGGTGGATGTGAGCCGCGGCGATATCATCGCGCATGCGGAAGGAACGCCGTCGATCGCCGATCAGGTGGCGGCGCGGCTGATCTGGTTCGACGAGGAGCCGATGCTGCCTGGCCGCGCCTATACGCTGAAATGCGGCTGCCAGACCACGACGGCGACGATCTCGAACCTCAAATACAAGCTCAATGTCGACAATCTCGATCATGTGGCCGGCAAGATGCTCGAGCTGAACGAGGTCGGCTCCTGCAATTTGAGCACGGCCAAGGCATTGGTGTTCGATCCTTACGCGGAGAACGCCGAGACGGGCGCTTTTGTGCTGATCGACCGCTTCACCAACGCGACGGTGGCGGCTGGCATGATCGAGTTCGGCCTGCGCCGCGCCACCAATATTCAGTGGCAGGAGTTGTTCGTGGACAAGCAGGCGCGGGCTGGGCTCAAGGAGCAGAAGCCCTGCGTGCTGTGGTTCACCGGGCTGTCAGGCGCCGGCAAATCGACCGTCGCCAATACGCTGGAGAAGCGGCTGCACGCCGTGGGCCGCCACACTTACATGCTCGACGGCGACAATATTCGCCACGGCCTCAACAAGGATCTCGGCTTCACCGACGCCGATCGCGTGGAAAACATCCGCCGCGTGGCCGAGGCCGCGAAGCTGTTCGTCGATGCGGGACTGATCGTGATGGTGTCGTTCATCTCGCCGTTCCGCTCGGAGCGGCGCATGGCGCGCGATCTGTTCGACGAGGGCGAGTTCATCGAGGTGTTCGTCGATACACCGCTCGAGATTTGCGAGGCGCGCGATCCGAAAGGCCTTTATCGCAAGGCGCGCGCGGGGCTGATCCGAAACTTCACCGGCATCGACTCGCATTACGAGGCGCCGGAACGGGCCGAGGTCACGCTCGACACGAGCAAGGCCACCCCCGATGCGCTCGCCGAGTCGCTGCTCGCCGAGCTCAGGCGCCGGCATCTCATCTAGAGATTGGAACGCTGCGCCCCGGCGTCTCGCACGAGAGCGCAAGGAGGTTCGACTATGACATCGGGCAATGGACAGAGCTGGCTGATCCCGTCATTGGCCGCGGTCTTGGTCATCGGCACGGTCATGCTTCCCAGCAACGGTGACGCGGCCGAGAGCAACAGCCTTTGGGGGGTCTACGAGTCGGCGTTGAAGGGCGCGAAATATGTCGACCTTACCCATACGGTCACCCCGAACATTCCCGTCTGGGCCGGCTTCGCCGAGTCCAGCTTCGCGCCAGCCAAAGCCGGTTCGGACATCGAAGGATTTGCCAAGACAGGCGACGTCTATACCTATGCAAAGCACGGCTTCGAGGCGACGGAATATACTCTCAGGACAGATCAGCTCGGCACGCAGCTCGACCCGCCGGCCCATTGGGCGCCGGAATATCCGGCGCTCGACGAATTGCCTGCCACCTACGCGATTCGGCCGCTCGTGGTCATCTCCATCGTCGAGCAATTGAAGACCAACCCGAACTACGCTCTCCAGGTCGCCGACATCGAGGCCTGGGAAGAGATGCATGGACGCATACCGGAAGGCTCGGTTGTCTTTGTGCGCTCCGATTGGTCGAAGGCGTGGCCCGATCCCAAGCTCGCAACCTTGAAGCAGTTCCCCGGCGTGGGGCTCGAGGCGCTGAAGTTCCTACACGAGGAGCGCAAAATCTTGTTCCACGGACATGAGCCCCTCGATACGGATTCGACGCCGGACCTCGAGGGTGAGCATTGGCTGATGCATCACGGCTATGCGCAGGCGGAAGGCGTCGCCAATCTCGACCAGGTGCCGGAGGCCGGTGCGCTGGTGATCATTGGCTATCCAAAGTTCGGAGGCGGTCTTGGTGGCTATGCGCGTTACATCGCCGTGTGTCCGCCCGACTGGCCGCATGGCGCTAGGATCGGACCGCAGGACGCGCCGTTGCCGAAATCCAATAAGCCGCTGCATTACGACGCGGCGGCAGGCATGCGCGTTCGCTATCAAAATCAGTAGGCCGCAGCCGCCGCTTCCCCCCGATTGGTTTCCCTCGGATCAGCGGCCGCGGCCTTCCAAAGCTAGTCGGACGGATCCGTTCCGGAAAGACTAGCCAGGATCTTCAAGCGCTCGGTCGCCTTTTCATTGCCGTCCTGCGAGGCGCGTTCGTACCAGCCGCGCGCGCGGGCGGCGTCACCGTCCATGCCCTTGGCGCCAAGCTCGGTCAGCATGTCGCGATCGAAGGTGCGGGCGAGATCGTAGGCCGCGTCGCCTTCGCCGCGCTCGGCGAGGTGCAGCAGCAGCAACCGTGCCGCGGCGATATCGCCCTCTTTCAGCAATCGCTGGGCCCGGTCATGCAGCACCTTGGCCTCGGCCGGAGCAATGGCCGGCGCTTCGGCGGCCTGAGCGGCGGGCACCACATCGAGAAGGGCCGAGGCCCAGCCCATGTCGGGCGCGTAGGTCGCGTAGGTCAAGTGCTGCGCGGGGGCCTCCACCCGCAGCACGAGGCTGCGCCGCGCCTGCGGCCCGTCGCCGGACTGGAGCACATAGACCTCGACGGGGTAGTCGCCTGGGGCGGCTTCGCCCATGGTGAGGGTGAGATCCGAGACATAGTCGTCCTTCACTAGCCAGGTCCCGCTTTCGCTCTGCCGCCCGGCCGAGAGCGTGGCCGTGGCGGGGAGACCGCGGATCAGGAGATAGCCCGCATGGCTAGACGGCAAGAGGGGGGCAAAGGCGATCTCGCGCCCGCTTGCGGCGAGGATCACTTGCGCCGGGACGACCGGCTCGGTCGACTCGGCGAGCTTCGGCACGAGCAAGGGCTCGCCCTTGGCCGCGCGGTTGGCTGAGACGACGGCAAATTCGAGACCAGACCCGACCCCAGCCTGAATCGGGCGTTGCCAGGCGACAGAGGTCGAACGCAGGGCAGGCCGATTGTCGCCGTCCACGGAGCGGGGCACGGCCATTTGAGCGATGATCAGGAGGCCCCCGACGGTGAGCAGGATCGCGGTCGCGATCGAGCCTGCGACCAGCAAGCTTGCATGGCGTTGCCGGCGGCGGAATTCGTACAGCAGCGCCTGCACATGAATTTGCGGGATGACTTGCGGCACCCGCGCCAGCGCCGCGGTTTCCAGGGCTTCGGCCTCGTCGGCCTCGAGCCTCGCGCTCGCCCCGTCCCAATCGAGCTCGAGGATGTCCGACAGGAGACCGTGCGCCTCGGGCGAAAGCGCATCGCTTGCCGAGAGGCCGCCGCGCGAGCCCAGACCGCCCGAGAGATCGTGTCTCTCGAATGGCATGCCCCGCGTCGGTAGTCCGAAGGATGGGAAGGCGTCATCGACCTCCAACGCCTCAAGCCGCTCAGCGAGGGGCTTGGGGAAGCTGATACTCACCGGCCCTTGCATCACGGTTTGGATCGCGCGTGACAGCGAGTCGACATCGGGCCGATCTTCCGACGGGTCGGAAGCCGAGGTTGAGCTTAGAAGCGCCGCGCGCAGCACGGCATTTGCCCGATGCACAGGGTGCACGGCCACGGGCGTTGCGGAACCGAACATCGTCTTGCTCCCTTCATTGTCCCGCGCGAGTGCGTCACGCGCGTGATCACCCCGTAACCCCCGTAATGCACGCTCGTGCCCCTGAGCGCGCAGCTATGCCAAACTGTCAAACCCCTTCTTCGTTCCGTCGTTCCCTCTATTTCGTCTTTTCCCCTTTTGGTCGCGCGACTAGGGCAGCTTGCTGCGCTGCCACTCGATGTAGCGTTTGAACAGAGTCTCTTTCTGCTCGTTGCTCAGGGCGAGATTTTCCGCGAACGTCGGAGGCTGGATGGCGCTGGCCTTCGCGGCCGTTGGCTTTGCCGGCACGGTCGCCGGCTCGCCGAGAAATGCAGCGGCGGCGTGGGCGCGGGCGATGCCCGGCAGGCTCGCCGCGAGATTGACCTCGCGCCATTTCGGATGCCGCCCCCGCGCCTGAAGCTCGGCGAAGCGGGGGAAGACCCCATTGACGAAGCGGCTGACGCGCTCGGAGGAACCGGGATCGCTCTTGGTTTTGGCGGCAAGCAGCACCATACCGGTGGCGACCGTGGCGATCCTGCCGCCCGGCTGGATCAGATTTGGATAGTCCTCGGCCGCGAGCCGGGTCGGCAGATAGGCCGCTTCGAGCTCAGCGCCGAAAGACACGGGTAAGAGACGGATGCCAGAACTCGCCGGTATGGCGGCGATGAGCGGAGAGGGCTTGCCGCCGACAATCATCGCCGCAGCAATTCGGCCTTGCTTCAGCTGCTCCATGGCGGATGGCGCGTCGAAATGCGTCGCCTCGACCTTGATGCCGAGCGCCTTGAACAGAGCGGCGGCGGTCACGTCCGAGGCCGATCCAGCGGGACCGAAATTCACTTGCTTGCCGGCGAGGCCGGCGAGGTTGTCGATGTCGGCCCGGGCAAGCACGTGGATCTCTTGCGGGGCTAGCCTCGCCACCAGCTCGAGCTTGTCGGGGAGGCCGCGCTGCTTGGCCACGGCCTCGGCAAGCGCATCGGTCGAGACGAAGGCGATATCGACATGCGGATCGTCGAGCAGAAGCGCGAGATTGCCCGCGCCGCCATCGCCCAGCATGGGGGTGACGCGCAAGCTCGCGCTTGGCGGGAATAGGCTCGCCATGTCGGATGCTAGGACGGTTTCCGAGGCGATTGCCGGGCCGGCGATCAGGCCGAGCCAGGCCTTGGCGCCCGTACTTTGCGCGAGCGCGCTGCCGCAAGTGGAGACGCCACAGAGGACGAGACAAAAGAGGAGAGAGAGAAACCGACGCAACACACACACCCCGCAAACCGCTCTCCGCCCCTCGAAACATCGAGGTCCCCGCGGCAGAGCGGCGTTAGCCCGGTCCTCCGACGCTTAGGAGGGGTGGTTCGGGACCCCTCCATGTCGGAAACCGGGAGCCAAAACTCCTGGCAAGCGTCCGTGTGTGCTGTGCGTGCCCCCGCTATAGAGGGCGAAGAAGGCTTTTTCTTATTGGGCTCGAAATTAACCGTCGACTAGGGCGCCATGTCGGCCCGATTGCGGCGAAGCCGGGGCCGAACGGCTTTATCGGCGTGCCGGCGCAGTGTGAGGGGGCTCACAAAGGCGCTGGCGAGTGCACGCCATCTCAGGGTCACGCCGACGGCAATCCCGCCGCGGCACCATGTTCATAGGAGACAACCATGAAACGCATGACCCCGATTACGGGCGCTGCCCTTGCCGTTGTGGCTTCGGCCGCCCTTGCTTTCGCCACCGCCCACGCCGCCGAGACCAAGCCCGTGGTGACCAGCCACGCAACCGCGATCAAGGCCTGCTCGACGGTCAACCCAACGCAGCCGGTCGAAATCGTCAACGCGGTCGAAGACGGCAGCGGCATCGGCTTCAGCCTCGTCTGGCTCAACGACAAGGACGGCAATCTTTGGATGTGCGACGCCGACAGCGACGGCAACGTCTATTCCTACTCGTTGGTGACGCAGGACCTGCTGGACGGCGCAGGCGCAGAGATGATCGGCCTGACCGAGGCGGATTTCGGCGAGGTCGATCCGCAGGAGACCGCCGAGAAGGTCTGCGTCGCCTATTTGACCCAGGGCGGCAAGGTGCTTGCCAGCGCGCCTGACGGGTTCGTGCAGGACCCCGGCTTCGCGATCTTCATCGAGGCTAATGAGGACGGCGGCACTTATCTCTGCAACGCCACGAGCGACGCGATGATCTGGGCCTTCGAGCCTATCGGCGACCCGCTGAGCTTCGAGCAGGAAGTCAGCTAGCCCTTTCGGGCAAGGCAAAGAATGGCCGGGGGCGACCCCGGCCATTCTTTTGCTGAAAGGAGCGCGCTAATTCCCGCGTCCTTAGTTTGGCTCCAGCACATCGCGAACCAGCTCATTCAGCATGCGCACATAGAGCCGGTAGGCGAGGGCGTCCAGTCCGAGCTTGGCGGCGAGCGAAGCGGGCAGGATGTAGCGCGCATAGAGGGAGCGGAGGCGCCGCTCGCGCGCCTCAACGGGGAGCCGCGCCAGGATCGATGGAGCAAGCCGGTAATAGGCGGCGATCTCGTCTCTGCCACCCGGCCGCTTGGCGAGCACCTCGTCGCGGTAGCGGCGCAGCGTGCGCAGCTCGAAGCAATCGTCGGCAAGGCCAAGCGTCTCGCAACAGGCGGTGGTGATGAAGCAGCCCTCGGGCGGCTCGCATTTCTGGTCGGCGGCAAGCGCGGCAAGCGCCTCCTTCTGCTCCGACGCCCAGGCCAGCGCCGGCCGCAAGCTCTCGCAATCGACCTTGAAGCGGCATTCGTCCTTGTCGACGAGCTTGATGGCGATCTCGCAGGATTTGGCGTCGCGGAAGAACGGCGCGGTGGCGAGCGGCAGCACGATGCTCACCTTGTCGTCGAAGATGTCGGTGCAATTGCCGCAGAGCGGCTCGTTGACCGCCTCCTTGCCGGTTTCGTCGCGGATGATCAGGCGGTTTTCGGGGTTCTTCAGGAATTTCCTCGGCAGCGGCATGTTCTCCGCATCGCCATACACGACGAGCTTGCCGTCGTAGCTGG
>JBAUOI010000346.1:0-6899 GCA_049579665.1 Methyloceanibacter sp. | reverse complement strand
CGGTCGGTCGAGACGACCCTCCTGATCGGCAACCTTGATGTCGTCGAATCTGAGCTCGGGCGCCGGCAAGAGCACGAGGTGAACCTTGCCGCCGACCTTGACCTGGCGGCCGAGCAGGTTGGTCGCTTGCGTCTCGAAGACGGAGCGATAGTCGTTCCAGTCGATGAAAAGCGGCGCGGCAAACAGCGCGCTCAAGACCAGAATCAGCAATGCCGTCAAAGTGAGCAGGAGCGAATTCACTGCTGTTCTAACCCAAGGCTAAAGGCGCGCATTTGTGCGGGAATGCGCCGAGGAACCCGGCCCCCTCGCGACGCGCCGTCATGGTAACGCAAAAACCTTGCCAGGATTGAGGATATTCAACGGGTCGAGCGCCTTTTTTATGGCAATCATGGCCTGAACTCCCGCACCATGCTCGGCAAGCAGATAGTTAATCTTGCCCTGGCCGATGCCGTGCTCACCCGTGCACGTCCCGCCATAGGACAGAGCGCGCTCGATCAGCCGCTCCAGGAAGGCCTGCACCTTAACCCGCTCCTCCGGGTCGGTCGGGTTGATCAGCGGCAGGACGTGGAAATTGCCGTCGCCCACATGGCCGACGATGGGGGCGAGCAGTCCGAGCCGGTCGATGTCCTGGCGGGTGGCGCCGACGCAGGCGGCCAGCGCCGAGATCGGCACGCAGACATCCGTCGACAGAACCTCGGCGCCGGGTCTGAGCCCGCGCGCGGACCAATAGGCGTCGTGGCGCGCCTGCCAAAGCTTGCTGCGGTCCTCCGGGCGCTCGGCGTAAGCGTAGTCCCCTCCCCCTTCGGCGCGCGCAATCTCGGCAAACGCCTCGACCTGCTCGCTGGTGGACGCAGGAGTGCCGTGGAATTCGAGGAACAACGTCGGCGTCTCGGGCAAGCTGAGGTGCGAATAGGCGTTGCAGGCGCGAATCTGCACCTCGTCGAGCAGTTCGATGCGGGCAAGCGGTATGCCCATTTGCAGGGCGGCGATCGTGGCGTTGCAGGCGCCTTCGATCGAGGCGAACGGGCAGACCGCGGAGAGGATCGTCTCCGGGATGCCGTAGAGCTTGAGCGTGAGGCGGGTAATGACGCCGAGCGTGCCTTCCGAGCCGATCATGAGACGGGTGAGGTCGTAGCCAGCGGACGACTTCCGCGCCCGGCCCCCGGTCGATATCACACTGCCATCGGCCAGCACGGCGTTAAGTCCGAGCACGGCGTCGCGCATGGTGCCGTAACGCACGGCATTGGTGCCGGAGGCGCGGGTCGCCGCCATGCCGCCGAGGCTCGCGTCTGCGCCCGGGTCAACCGGAAAGAACAGGCCCGAGTCGCGCAAGTGCTCGTTGAGCGCCTTACGCGTGACGCCCGGCTCGACCACGCAATCGAGATCGGCCTCGTGCACGGCGAGGACGCGATTCATGCGCGATAGATCGAGCGAGATGCCGCCGAACGGCGCGTTGACGTGACCTTCGAGCGAGGTGCCGGTACCGAACGGGATCACCGGAACCCGCGCCTCGGCGCAAAGCTTCACCACGTCAGCCACCTCGGCTTCGGCCTCGGCGAAGAGAACGGCGTCGGGCGGCTCGCGCTTGAGCCAAGTGAGCGTGTTGGCGTGCTGCTCGCGCAGCGCCTGCCCCAGCGAGAAACGCTCGCCGAAGCGGGCAGCCAATTTGCCGAAGAGCGCGCTCTTGCTCTCAGCCCTGGAGCGTGCTTCCGGCTCTGCCACGACCGCGGTCATGGCGTCATCTTATAGGGTGCTTTGCGCCGAAAACTTAAGGGTTTTCGCCGGTCAAACTGCTAGAGGCTGACCACCGACATCACGGCGGCGAAATGGCAGCTTGCCGCCGACAGCACGAAACCGTGCCAGATGGCGTTCTGATAAGGCAGCCGCTCCCAGAGATGGAACACGACGCCGATCGTATAGAGCACCCCGCCAATCATGAGCAGCGTCAGCACGGTGCCCGGCAGCGCCGACATCAGAGGTTCCCACGCCGCCAGCACGGCCCAGCCCTGCACCAGATAGAGCGCGGTCGAGAGCCCGTCGAGGAAACGCGGGAGGAAGAGCTTGATGACCATGCCGATGGCGGCCATGGTCCACACGACGGCGAGCAGGCCGAAGCCCCACGGCGTTTGCATCTTGATCAGGATGAACGGCGTGTAGGTGCCGGCGATCATCAAAAAGATCGCGGCGTGGTCGAGCCGGCGCAGGACCTCCTTGATCTTGGGCCGGGCCACGAGATGGTAGCCGGCGGAGAAGCCGAAGGTCGCAACCAAAGCGAGCCCGTAAATCGTGAGGCTCACCACCCAGGGCAGCGTCTGCGATCTGATGCCGATGACGAGGAGCGCAGTCAGACCGACGAGGCTCGCGGTGACCCCAAGCACGTGGATGCAACCATCGGCCACACGCTCGCGCGAGGTGTAGTTCGGAAAGGCTGCGACGCTGTCTCTGATGCGGCTCATGGACGTGACTCAGGTAAGCGAAAGACAGTTGAGAAACAAGCTTATCACGCCGTGTGGCGATGATGAGGCATCAACGCCGATGGCCACAATGGGTTCGCGGTGCGGATTGTCGCGCCACCAGCCGCATGTCCGGACGTCAGTCCGCGCAGGGGGAATCCAGTCGCCACCGCGCTTCGTAATTACCGAAGGCCGGGTTACTGGATTGCCCGGTCAAGCCGGGCAATGACAAGCATAAGTGAAGGCGCTATTGCCCGCAGACGCTCGAGCCGGTGGTGCAGACAAAAGGCACGACCACGCCGGTGAAGCAGGTGGTGTAGAAGCGCGAGGTGACGATGTCGGGCTTCAGTTGGGCGTCCCTCGGAACTCCATCGGGGCGCACGGCCTTCCAGAACGGATCGCCTTTCACCCGATAGGCGTAAAGCGTGACGTAGCTCCACCGTTTGGCACGCTTCAGCTCGGAAGCACTCTGGAGGGTCAGCGCTTGCGAACTCCTCGCGGCGTCGGCCTTCGAGCCGGCGCTCGCGGTGGCCTTGATCAGCTGGCATGCGGCCTCGGCAGGTTGGATCGCTCCAATGGCCACAATCGATACTCCAAGCACAGCGATACCCATCCTCAAAACTTGAAGCATGTTCCTGATCTCCCGACTGACGGTGGAGTTGTTGTCTGGCCCTACCGACGAAAACGTCGCAACGGTAATAACAGACCTTCCCTGCGGTTTTTTGTCAGATTCGAGCTTGGCGTTTTCCGTCGTGCACCGTCAAGCTTCTATCGCGGGGGTGGGACGTTTGGCATCACGCGTTGCCTGAAGGTCTCAAATTCGACGCGCGGCCTCTTTTTTCGCCGAGCCCGCCAGATGATATACTTTTGAGTTCATGACAAAGATTCGCTCCTCTGCCGCCGAGGCCCCAGCTCTTCCCCCTCTGGAGGACGAACTTTCCGCGTCGCAACGCGCGATGCGGAGGCGTCCGGCGAGCTATCTCGATGCGCTCAACCCAGAGCAGCGCGAGGCGGTCGAGACGCTAGACGGCCCGCTGCTCGTGCTGGCCGGCGCGGGAACCGGCAAGACGCGCGTGCTGACCACGCGCATTGCCCATATTTTGAGCTTGGGCCGGGCGCGGCCGGGACAAATTCTCGCCGTCACCTTCACCAACAAGGCCGCGCGCGAGATGAAGATCCGCATCGGCCAGTTGATCGGCGGCGTGGTTGAAGGCATGCCGTGGCTCGGCACGATCCACGCCATCGGCGTCAAGATCCTGCGCCGGCATGCCGAGCTGGTCGATCTGAAGCCGTCATTCACCGTACTCGATACCGACGATCAGATCAGGCTGTTGAAGCAACTGCTCGACGCCGAGAATATCGACGAGAAGCGCTGGCCGGCGCGGGTGCTCGCTTCCATGATCGACGGCTGGAAGAACCGAGGGCTCACGCCGAAGCGCGTGCCGGAGGGCGAGAGCTTCGCCTTCGCCAACGGCAAAGCGCGCGAGCTCTACGCGCTCTATCAGCGGCGGTTGAAGGAGCTGAACGCCGCCGATTTCGGCGATCTCTTGCTGGAAAATCTGCGGCTGTTCCAGGAGCACCCCGACGTGCTCGCGAAATATCAGCAGCGCTTCCTCTATATGCTGGTCGACGAGTATCAGGATAGCAATGTCGCGCAATATTTGTGGCTGCGCCTGCTCACGCAGGGCAACGGCAATATTTGCTGCGTCGGCGATGACGATCAGTCGATCTACGGCTGGCGAGGCGCCGAGGTGGACAACATCCTGCGCTTCGAGACCGACTTTCCCGGCGCCAAGATCATCAGGCTCGAGCGCAACTACCGCTCGACCGGACATATCCTCGGCGCGGCCTCTGGCCTGATCGCGCACAACAAAGGGCGCCTCGGCAAGACGCTGCGCACCGACGGCGAGCTTGGCGGCAAGGTCGAGATCGAAGGCTGCTGGGACGATGAGGAGGAAGCCCGCATCATCGGCGAGGACATCGAGCAGATGCAGCGGCAGGGCTGCGCTTTAAGCGAGATCGCCATCCTGGTGCGCGCCTCGTTCCAGATGCGCGCCTTCGAGGATCGCTTCATCACGCTCGGCCTGCCCTATCGCGTGATCGGCGGCCCGCGCTTCTACGAGCGGCAGGAGATCAAGGACGCGACCGCCTATTTCGAGGTGACGCTGAACCCTGCCAACGACCTCAAATTCGAGCGGATCATCAATACGCCTCGGCGGGGGCTGGGCGAGTCCACGCTGAAATCGCTGCATCAGCTCGCCCGCGCCAGTGGCGTGCCGCTGTTCCAGGCGGCGCGGCTGATCGCCGAGACCGAGGAGCTGAAGCCGAAGCCGCGCAAGACGCTCGCCGATCTCATCTTAGCGTTCGATCGCTGGCGCTCGCTGATCGAGACGATGCGGCATACCGAGCTTGCCGAGCTGATCCTCGATGAGTCCGGTTTTACCGGCATGTGGCAGTCCGAGCGCTCGCCGCAGGCGCAGTCGAAGCTCGAAAACCTGAAAGAGCTGATCCGTTTCATGGAAGAGTTCGATACGCTCGCGGGCTTCCTCGAGCACGTGTCGCTGGTGATGGATGCGCAGACCGAAGAAGGCGCGGAGCGCGTCAGCCTGATGACGCTGCATTCCGCCAAAGGGCTCGAATTCGACACCGTGTTTCTGCCCGGATGGGACGAAGGGCTCCTCCCCCATCAGCGAAGCTTGGACGAGGCGGGACGCTCGGGGCTGGAAGAGGAGCGCCGGCTCGCCCATGTCGGGCTGACGCGGGCCAGGCTGCGCGCCAAGATCACCTTCGCCCAGAACCGCCGCACGCGCGGCACCTGGCAGACCGCGCTGCCGTCCCGCTTCATCGACGAGCTGCCGATCGCCAATGTCGAGGTGGCCGAGGACAAGGGCTTGCGCGGTTATGGACCGAGCCGGTTCGACACGGCGGAGAATCTGTTCGCCGGCGGTTTCTACGAGACGCCCGGCTGGCAACGAGCGCAGCGCAATCGCCCGCAGGGCACTGGCGCGCCACCCAATCGCGGGCCGATCACCATCGACGGCACTCTGGTCGCATCCAGCACGGCGGAGGGCGCGGGGCTTGCCATCGGCACACGCGTGTTCCATCAGAAATTCGGCTATGGCCACATCCGACACGTCGACGGCAACAAGCTCACCGTCGATTTCGACAAGGCCGGGGAGAAGAAAGTGGTCGACAGCTTCGTCGAGCGGGTGTGATGCGGCCTTCCGTTTTGCTTGCCGTGGCTGTGGTGTGTGTAGCGTCGGAAGCGGGCGCGGCCCCGCTCTGGACCGTCGAGAAATCGGAGATCGCCTATCTGCTCTACGGCGAGCCTGAAAGGCCCGTGCTTTCCATCTCGTGCGGACAGCAGGAAGGCGAAACGGGCAAGGACGAGACGCGCATCGAGGTCGAGGTCGAGACGGGCACGAAGCCCGGCACGGACAAGGTGGTGCTGCGCATCGAGCAGGACAAAGGCCACAAAGACGTGCCGCTCACACCGCTGATCTGCGGGGGCTTGAGCGAATGCACCAACCAGCCGGACGGCGAGATCTATCGCTACGAGGCAAGCGTGCCGGGCAAGACACTTGCGCTCGATATCGCTAGCAAGGGGCGAAAGCTCACCATCGATGCGCCGGGCGCCAAAATCGCCGCGCCGGCCGACCCAGCCGCCTTCAAAAAATTCTCCGTGAGCTGTTTGAACTGGTAAGCGGGTTCCGCGGCCGTGAGGCCTTCCCTGATGAGAACAAAACGTGTACAATGTTGCCCGGGTTAGCAGAGGGAGATGCCCATGCGTGCTCTCATCGCCGGTGCGTTCATCCTGATTTCCTTCGCGTTTTTGCCATTTCCCGGGCCGTCCACGGCCTTGGCCGACGATGCCTGCCGCTGCAAAGGCTGCGGCTGCAAAGGCGGCCCTGGCTGGCGCGGGCCCGACGGGTTCTGCGTGTCGCAGTCAAAGCTTGCGGACATTTGCGGCTCGCCGCCCGGCACACCCTGCAAGCAGGAGGCCGCGGCGCGGGTTTGCTTCGGCAAATAGGCTGGCCGGTCCGACGCAGGCGCTAACGGCACGCCCTAAGCCGGCAGGGACCGATTCCGGCCCAGGACGCGGCAATTGATTGTGAACGGCGCGGTCGCCTAAGCTCCCTCGCCATGCAGTTGCTCGACACCGCGCAACCTCCCTCGCCTGCCTCCAAGGCAGACGAGAAGGCGGTTGCCGCGCCGAAGAGCGCCGCACCGCCGCCGCAAGCCCGCGAACGCTTCATCCCGGTCAGCCGCCATGGGCTCAGGGCAAAACTCGTCGCCATGCTTGCCGAGAGCGACGGCGACTGGAAGGTTTGGGGTCGCGCGCTCGATTGCCTCGCCGCCTGGCGCCACCAGGAGCACCGCAAGCGCCTGCTCGACCTGATCGAGGACTATCTCCCGTTCAGCCCCGACAGCGACACGGCCAATCTG
>JBAUOI010000345.1:0-2332 GCA_049579665.1 Methyloceanibacter sp. | reverse complement strand
ATCGCGCTCACTGGCGACGGCTATCTCTTCATCTCTCTCGGTGATCGCTGGGACGGCGCGCGTGCGCAGGATCTTGCCGACACCGCCGGTTCGATCGTCCGCATCAGAACCGATGGCTCGGTGCCCGAAGATAATCCGTTCAGATTGGCGCCGGGTGCGCGGCCGGAAATCTGGAGCTACGGCCATCGCAACCCGCAAGGCCTCGCTTTCGATCGCGCCACGGGAGAATTATGGTCTGACGAGCACGGGCCGCAAGGCGGCGACGAGCTCAACCGAATTGTGCGCGGTGGCAATTACGGCTGGCCGATCGCCACCTTCGGCGTCGATTATTCGGGCAAACCGATTGCCGTGAACAGCGAGCAGCCGGGCACCGAACTGCCGGTACATTATTGGGTGCCCATCTCGGTCGCTCCCTCGAGCCTCGCGGTCGAGACCCAGCCGGCCACCACCGAGATCTGGCTCGGCACGCTGGCCGGCGAGATGGTGGTGCAGCTTAGCCTCGCCGACAATTGCGTACTGCGCAAGCAGCGCCTTCTGCGGCACCAGCTCGGCCGCATCCGCGACGTGCGTATCGATCCGAACGGCGTGCTCTACGTGCTGACCGACGGCGGCGAAGGCATGCTTTACCGGGTCGAGCTGCCGCATGGCGAGATGCGTGGGGGCGGCAAAGGCCCCTTCTAGCGATTGCCCCGATCGGCGGCGGGCGTATGCTTGAACGAATTTGACAGCAAGGATCGGGGTGCGGGGGCGCAGTCGACCGCCTATCTCTGGGTCAATCAGAGAGCAGCCACCTCAGGACAGAGCCGATGCGCCGCACAGGTTCAACCTCAGCCTCGGCCCCGCCGCGAACCAAGGCGCATAGCCTTGACGATGCGCGATGGGCGGCCTTCGTCGCCCGCGATGCGGCCTTCGATGGACAGTTCCTTGTCTCGGTGAGAACCACGGGCATCTATTGCCGCCCCTCATGCCCCGCAAGGCGTCCAAAGCGCGAGAATGTGCGCTTTCACGCTACGACCACCGAAGCGGAACGGGCGGGCTTCAGGGCTTGCAAGCGCTGCAAGCCGAACCAGCCATCCTTTGTCCAACAGCACGCCGAGAAAGTGAAACAAGCCTGCCGCCGGATCGAGACGGCCGAAGCTGAGCCCAAGCTCGACGACCTCGCCGAAGCCGTAGGCCTGAGCCCCTACCACTTCCACCGCGTGTTCAAATCGATGCTGGGCGTGACACCCAAAGCCTACGCCGCCGCGCATAGAACGAAGCGCGTGCGCGAGGAGCTTGGTCGCAGCGCCACAGTGACCGAAGCGATCTACGGCGCGGGCTTCAATTCCAACGGCCGCTTCTATGCGACTTCGTCGGAGGCGCTCGGCATGACGCCAAATCAATTCCGCGCCGGCGGCGCCGATGCGGAGATCAGATTCGCGATTGGCAAAAGCTCGCTCGGCCTGGTGCTGATCGCCGCCAGCGACAGGGGCGTCTGCGCCATTTTCTTCGGCGACGACGCTGACGGCCTGGCGCGCGACGTCAAGCGGCAATTCCCGCTGGCGCGGCTGGTCGGGGACGATCCCGATTTCGCGCAGCTCACCGCCAAGGTGATCGGCTTCGTCGAAGACCCGCGCCGCGATCTCGACCTTCCCTTGGACATCCGCGGCACCGCCTTTCAGCGTCGCGTGTGGGAAGCGCTCCGCCGGATCCCCGTAGGCTCGACGGCAAGTTATTCGGAGATAGCGAAGGCAATCGGCGCACCAAAATCGACCCGCGCCGTGGCGCGGGCCTGTGCCACAAACCGGATCGCCGTGGCGATCCCATGTCATCGCGTGGTTGGGTCGAATGGATCGCTGACCGGCTATCGCGGCGGCATCGAGCGGAAGCGCGCGCTGCTCGCCAAAGAGGCGAAATCCTGACGGCTCTCAGCGCGAGAGGCGTTTGGCCGCGAGGTCGTTGAGATAGCCTTGCCAGCGCGTCTCTCTGGTCTCGCCAAGCTCGCGCAGATAGTCCCAGACATAAAGTCCGGTGTCGTGGCCGTCGTCGAACACGATGCGCACCGCGTAATTGCCGATCGGCTCGATGCGTGCAATCGCGACGTTCTTCTTGCCGGCCACGGTGACGCGCTGCGCCTCGCTGTGGCCCTGCACCTCGGCGCTCGGCGAGAGCACGCGCAGAAACTCGGCGGGAAGCGCGAAGCTTTTCCCGTCCTCGAAGCTCACGGTGAGGACGCGCTTGTCCTTGTCGAGCCTAAGCTCGGTGGGCCATGGGTCGGCCATCGGCTAGCCTAAGTCGATTTCGCCATCGACCACATGCTTGAGGCCGGTGCCTTCGCCGGTCAGTACCATCC
>JBAUOI010000344.1:0-8073 GCA_049579665.1 Methyloceanibacter sp. | reverse complement strand
GTCTATTGGCCTACCTTCCTGATGTCGGCGGGAATCGCCCTGCCGAAGCGCGTGTTCGGCCACGGCTTTCTCTACAATCGCGGGGAGAAAATGTCGAAGTCGGTCGGCAACGTGGTCGATCCCTTCTTGCTGGTGAAGGATTACGGCGTTGATCCGCTCCGCTATTTCCTGCTGCGCGAGGTGCCGTTCGGTCAGGACGGCAATTACAGCCGCGAGGGCATCGTGCAACGCATCAATGCCGACCTCGCCAACGATCTCGGCAATCTCGCGCAGCGGTCGCTGTCGATGATCGCCAAGAATTGCGGAGGGCGAGTGCCCGCGCCGGGAGATCTGGCCGAGGCCGACCGAACGATTCTCGCTTCGGCCGACGGGGCGCTACAGCGCGTCACCGAGGCGATCGACGATTTTGCCATCCATCGCGCGCTGGAAATCATCTGGTCGCTGGTCGCCGACGCCAATCGCTATTTCGCCGGCGAGGAGCCCTGGGCGCACAAGAAGACCAATCCGAAGCGGATGGAGACCATTCTCTATGTCACGGCGGAGGTCACCCGACAGATCGGCATTCTGGTGCAGCCGGTGATGCCGGAGAGCGCGGGCAGGTTGCTCGATCAGCTTGGTGTGGCGAAAGAGTCCCGCAATTTCGCCGCGCTCGGTCCCAAGGGACGGCTCAACCCCGGAACCGAATTGCCGGCGCCGCAAGCTGTCTTCCCGCGTTATGTCGAGGCGGAGGAGAATCCGGCAGCGTGATGTCGGTTGACGTAGGCGTGTCCCCGCTTTGTTGCCGGCACAGCTGCTTGATACGCGCCTCGTCGACGCCTTCGACAACAACACCGCCGATTACGGTGCGTGGAACTGCCGTGTCGCCGAACCGCCGGATCATGATGGCTTGGACTTGCGGCGTCGTCGCGTCGAGGATGCTGTATTTGATGTGATTGCGCGCAAGGATGTCCCTGACCTGTTTGCAATAGGGGCACCAGGATGCGCTATACATAATAACGCTCTTGCTGCAACCGGCCTCGGCCGGAACCGGAGCAAGCGAAAGCAGCGTGGCAGCCACTGCCGCGACGACGAAATGGTGAATGACGGAAACAGGTCTCGGCATTTGCTCTCCTCGCAGTATTGCTCCTTCAGCCTTTATGCTGCACATAGTGCTCGGCGCCATTGCGGCAATAATCTAGCAGCTTGAAGACTATCGGTCTTTCATCACCCGATGCTGATCGACAGCCACTGCCATCTGGATTTTCCCGAGCTCAACGCCGATCTCGACGCGGTACTAAAGCGCGCGCGGGCGGCCGGCGTCGGGTTGATGGTGACCATATCGACGCGGGTGGCCCGCTTCAACGAGCTGAAAGCCATCGTCGAGGCGCATGACAATGTCTTCTGCTCGGTCGGCACGCATCCGCACAACGCCGCCGAGGAACCCGACATTATGATCGAGGAGTTGGTCGAGCTTGCGCGCCATCCAAAGGTGGTGGCGATCGGCGAGGCGGGCCTTGACTATCATTACGACCACAGCCCGCGCGACATGCAAAAGAAGAGCTTCCGTACGCATATCGCCGCCGCACGCGAGACCGGGCTGCCACTGATCATCCATGCCCGCGACGCCGACGCCGACATCGCGCGCATGCTCGAGGAGGAGAGCGCGGAAGGGGCGTTTCCCTTCGTGCTGCATTGCTTCACTGGGGGGGCCGATCTCGCGCATCGAGGTCTCGCGCTTGGCGGCTATATTTCCTTCTCGGGCGTAGTGACCTTCAAGAATGCGGAGGCGCTGCGCGACATCGCGCTTGCGGTGCCGTCGGATCGGCTGCTGGTCGAGACCGACGCGCCCTACCTTGCGCCTGAGCCGTTGCGCGGCAAGATCAACGAGCCGGCTTTCGTCGTGCATACGGCGGCGCGGCTCGCGGCCTTGCGGGGCGTGCGCGAAGCGGAGATGCAACGCCTCACCACCGAGAATTTCTTCAAGTTGTTCAGGAAGGTGCCGCGCGCCTCGCTTGCCGCGCCTCAAAGCGCCGCATGAGCTTGAAGGTCACCATTCTCGGCTGCGGCACATCCGGCGGGGTGCCGCGGGTCGGCAATCATTGGGGCGCATGCGATCCCGAGAACCCGAAGAATCGGCGCCAGCGCTGCTCGTTGCTGGTAGAACGCGATGGCGCGGGCGGCGAAACCGCGGTCCTGGTCGATACTTCGCCTGACCTTCGCCAGCAGTTGCTTGACGCAGGCACAGGTTGGGTCGATGGCGTGCTCTATACGCACGACCACGCCGACCATACGCACGGCATCGACGATTTGCGCCAAGTAGCGTTCAACGGGCGTCGCCGGGTGGATGTGTATTTCGATGCGGCCACCGGCAAGCTGCTCCGCTCGCGCTTCGCCTATTGCTTCGACGCGCCGGCCGGCAGCGAGTACCCGCCGATCCTGAGAGGTCACGAAATCGGCGCGGGCGAAAGGGTCAAGATCGGAGGCGCGGGCGGCGCGATCGAGGCGCTGCCATTTCGGCAAATCCACGGCTCAGGCGAGACGCTCGGCTTTCGCTTCGGCGGCATCGCATATTCCCCGGACGTCAACGACTTCCCGGAAGAGTCGCTCGAGGCTCTGCGCGATCTCGATGTGTGGATTATCGATGCGCTCAGGCCTGCGCCGCATCCAAGCCATTTCTCCGTGGAGCAGGCGCTTGCTTGGATCGCGCGGGTCAGGCCGAAGCGCGCGATGCTGACGCACATGCATGTCGATCTCGATTATGCAACGCTCGCGCGCGAGCTTCCGCCAGGCGTCGAGCCCGCTTATGACGGCATGGTACTGACGACTGAGTAAGTGGCTGCGCGCCGGTTATTGTCATGCCCGCGAAAGCGGGCATCCAGTAATCCCGGAACCGGTTACACCGCGACCACAGGGGTCACTGGATCGCCCGGTCAAGCCGGGCGATGACAAGATGGGGCGCATTAAAGCTCAATAATTTCCCCCGTTTTCGTCCACTCTGCCATGGCGAGGGGAACGAAGTGCGCGGCGACATCCTCCGGCTGTGCCAGCGTCGCCTGGTCCTCGCCGGGATAAGCCTCGTGACGCATGCGGGTCGCGGTCGCGCCGGGATCGATCAGGTTGACTTTGATAGCGCTGTCGGCGGTCTCATTGGCGTAAGTCTTGGCCATGCATTCGAGTGCGGCCTTCGAGACCGAATAGGGCGCCCAATAGGCACGGCCCGATTGCGCCACTCCGGAAGACGTGACGAAGATGACGCGGCCGGCATCAGAACGGCGAAGCAGGGGATCGAGCGTGCGGATCAGCCGCCAATTGGCGGTGACGTTGACGGTCATGACGCGTTCCCAGTGCTCCGAGGGAATATGGGTGAGGGGAGACAGCCGGCCGAGGATGGCGGCGTTGCCGACCAGAATATCGAGCCTGCCGAAGCGCTCATAGAGCGTAGGTCCCAGCGCATCGATGGACTTGCCGTCGGCAAGCTCGAGCGGAATGATGGAGGCCTTTCCGCCTTTCGCTCTGATCGCGTCGTCGACCCTTTCCAGTGCCTTGCGGTTGCGGGCGAGCAGCAGAACATGCGCACCCTCTTGCGCGAATTTCTCCGCGACGGCGTGGCCGATGCCGCGCGAGGCGCCGGTGATGAGAGCGATGCGATCCTTGAGGCGTTGTGCCGTCAACCGACTTCGGCGAGGAAGGAGAGCTGCTTCTGCGCGGGCGGGCCTTCCCGATCTCTGAGCCGCGTCGGATATTCGCCGGTGAAGCAATGGTCGGTGAATTGCGGATGGGCGTGGTCGCGGCCTTCATAACCCATCGCCTTGTAGATACCGTCGACCGACAGGAAGGCGAGCGAGTCGGCGCCGATAAATTGCCGCATCTCTTCCAGGGTGCGATGAGCGGCGAGCAGTTTGTCCTGGTCGGGCGTGTCGATGCCGTAGAAATCGGGATGGGTGATGGGCGGGCTCGAAATGCGCATATGCACTTCGCTTGCGCCCGCGTCGCGCATCATCTGCACGATCTTCACCGAGGTCGTGCCGCGCACCACGCTGTCGTCGATCAGCACGATGCGCTTGCCCTTGACTTGAAACTCGTTGGCGCTGTGTTTGAGCTTGACACCGAGCTGCCTGATGCGCTGCTCGGGCTCGATGAAGGTGCGGCCCACATAGTGATTGCGGATGATGCCGTATTCGAAAGGCAGCCCCGATTCCTGGGAATAGCCGATCGCCGCCGGCACGCCGGAATCGGGAATCGGCACGATGATGTCGGCATCGGCAGGCGCCTCTCGCGCCAATTGCCGGCCCATCTCTTTGCGCACCTCGTAGACCGAGCGGCCGCCGACGATGGAGTCGGGCCGCGCGAAATAGATATATTCGAAGATGCAGAGCCGCGCCGGATATTTCGGCACGAAGCGGTGGCTCTCGATGCCTTCGCGGGTGATCACCACCACCTCGCCATTCTCTACCTCGCGCACGAACTCGGCGCCGATGATGTCGAGCGCGCAGGTCTCCGAGGCGAGCACCCAAGACTCGCCGAGCTTGCCGAGGACGAGAGGCCTGATGCCGAAAGGATCGCGCGCGCCGATCAACTTCTTATGGGTAAGACCGACCAGGGCATAGGCACCTTCGACCTGGAGCAGGGCTTCGATCAGCTGCTCGACGAAGCGCTGCTTCTCGCTGCGGGCGACGAGATGCAGAATCACCTCGGTGTCGGTGGTCGATTGGCAGATGGCGCCTTTTTTGACGAGGGAGTCGCGGAGCGTGAGAGCGTTGGTGAGATTGCCGTTATGGCCGAGGGCGAAGCCGCCCGAATCGAGGTCGACGAACAGCGGCTGCACGTTGCGCAACACCGGATCGCCGCAGGTCGAGTAGCGGACATGGCCCACCGCCATGTCGCCTTTCAGCCTGTCGATCACCGGGCGTGAGGTGAAATGGTCGCCGACCAGGCCTACTCGCCGCTCGGTATGGAAGTGGCTGCCGTCGAAACTGACGATGCCGGCCGCCTCCTGGCCGCGATGCTGGAGCGCGTGCAGGCCGAGCGCGGTCAGAGCCGCGGCGTCGGGATGATTGAAGATGCCGAAGACGCCGCACTCCTCGTGCAGCCGGTCCTCTTCGAGCCAGTCCAAATCGGACCTCTCAGGGTGAACGTGCTCAGTCACGGGCATCAGCCTCCTCCCAGTAGATAAGCGCGGTTAATAGCGCTTCAATGCCGCGACGCCACGCACTGCTTGGACGTTAACCTCAAGATTTTTGATCCGGCTGAGTTCCGCCTTCTGCGGGCGTTTCCGGTTGACCTTCTGGCTGCGTGCCAGGCAGCTCGCCTTCAGGCTTCGAGCCAGGCAGAAATTGCTCCGGGTTCATCGGCAAGAGCGATTCGATGGCGACCTGGGTCTGCTGGAGAATTGGGAACGAGCGCGCGTTGCGGACCCATTCCGGTTGATCGCGGGCCAGCGCGGTGAAGAGAATAAAGACGATGGCCACCAGGAGAAAGCCGCGCGCCAGCCCGAAGACGAAGCCCAATGTGCGATCCAGCGCGCCGACCTTGCTGTCGAGCACCTTGTCCGAGATGCGGAAGGTGATCAGGCTCACGACGATGAGGGTGAGGATGAAAACGCCGGCGGCAAAGGCGATCTGAGAGACGCTCGGATTGTTGGTGTATTGGTCCAGCACAGCCGAATATTTCGGTGTGAGATAGAGAGCGACGACGGCGGCCACGGCCCAGGAAAAGATCGACAGAACCTCACGCGTGAATCCGCGCACCATGGCGAGGAAGCCCGAGATGAGCATGATGACAATCAATATGACATCGAGCCAGGAGATGGGCATGGCACGAAGCTCCTTCGGCGGGCGGCGCAGACTATCACGATTCCCGGCGATGAAGCACGAATGGGCCGGTTGGCGCAATCATGGAGGGGCTTTGCGGCAGGATTGTCGCAGGTTTTTTTGCCGTCACTCCCGCGGGGTGGCGAACCAGGCCACGAGCTCGTCCAATTGGGCTACGGGCAGGAGTCGCATATTTTTGCTCTCGCGGTCGCCTTCAGTCGCGGCTTGGGGCAGGGCGGCGCGGGTAAAGCCGAGCTTGGCTGCTTCCTTAAGTCGCTGATCCATATGGCTCACGGCCCGGACCGCGCCGGTCAAGCTCACCTCGCCGAAATAAACGGTATCCTCGGGCGCGGGCTTGCCGCTCATCGAGGAGACGAGGGCCGCGGCGGCGGCAAGGTCGGCGGCAGGCTCGTTCAGTCGCAGGCCGCCTGCGACATTGAGATAGACGTCGTGAGTGGCGAGCCGTACGCCGCAGCGGGCTTCGAGCACGGCGATCAGCATGGCGAGCCGGTTGGGGTCCCAGCCGACCACGGCGCGGCGGGGGGTGCCAAGCAGGGACGGCGCGACCAGCGCCTGGATTTCCACCAGGATCGGCCTTGTGCCCTCCATGCCGGCGAAGACGGCGGTGCCGGGAGCGCCACGGTCGCGGTCGTTCAAGAACAGCGCTGATGGATTCTCCACCTCCTTCAGGCCGTCCTGGCGCATCTCGAACACGCCGATCTCGTCGGTCGCTCCGAATCGATTCTTCACCGCGCGCAAGATGCGGAACTGGTGTCCGCTCAAGCCCTCGAAATAGAGCACGGTATCGACCATGTGCTCGATCACCTTGGGGCCGGCAATCTGCCCGTCTTTGGTAACGTGGCCGACCAGCACGAGCGTCGAGCCGCTGGTCTTGGCTTGGCTGATCAGCGCCGAAGCGCAGCCTCGGAGCTGCGAGATGGTGCCGGGCGCGGCTTCCACGCTCTCCGACCAGAGCGTCTGCACGGAATCGATGACGACGAGTGAGGGTGGCGCAGCGCTGCCGAGGGTGGCGACGATATTGGCAACGTTGGTCTCGGTGCCGAGCGCGACGGGAGCTTCGGAAAGCCCGAGGCGCGATGCGCGCATGCGCACCTGGGCCGGCGCTTCCTCGCCGGAGAGATAGACGACGGGGAAGCCGATTTCGGCAAGCCTTGCCGCCGCCTGAAGCAGGAGCGTCGATTTGCCGATGCCGGGATCGCCGCCGACCAGAACGGCCGAGCCCGGCACAAGCCCACCGCCGAGCACCCTGTCGAGTTCGGCAATGCCGGTGGGAAGGCGTGGGGCCTCATGGCTCGCCGCGGCAAGCGTCTCCAAAACGGCGAGCCGCGCCTTGCCGCCTCTGATGGTGACGAGCGCCGGGGAGCCTGACGGCGCTTGCTCCTCGATGATCGAGTTCCACTCGCCGCAGGCGGCGCATTTGCCGGACCAGCGCGAGCTTACCGCGCCGCAGGCTTGGCAGACGAAGGCTCGTGATGCTTTGGCCATGGGAGAGCTTAGCCGCCGATATAGCGCCGGAAGGCGCGCCGGCCGAGATTGGTAAGCACCTCATAGTCGATGGTGCCCGCATGATGCGCCATGGTCTGCGCCGGCACGTTGGGCCCGATCAGCTCGACCCAGGCGCCGCGATGGGAGATGTCCTCCGGCACGGCGGTCACGTCAACGGTAATCAGATCCATCGAGACGCGGCCGAGGATCGGCGCCGCATGCGCGCCGAGATAGACGACGAAGCCGTCCTGTCCCTCTTTGTGCGACAGCGACCGGAAGAAGCCGTCGGCATAGCCGACCGAGACGATAGCCACGCGCGAGGGGCGCTGCAGCGTGTGGGTGGCGCCGTAACCGACGCTCTCGCCGGCGCCGACCTTGCGCACTTGCAGGATGCGGCCCTTGAGATGCACCACGGGCTGGAACGGATTGTCGCCGTCGCGCGCCGGCTTTCCGCCATAGAGCGCGATGCCAGGCCGCACCAGGTCGTAGGCATAGGCGCGGCCGAGCAGGATACCTGCCGAGTTGGCAAGGCTCGCTAGCGCCGTCGGTAGTTTGGCGCGCAACCGATCGAAAGATTTGCGCTGCGTCTCGCTCTTCGGATGTCGCGGCTCGTCGGCGCAGGCGAGATGGCTCATCACCAAAGAGAGGGTCATGGCTTGCCAAAGCTCGCGCGCGTCGGCCACCTGGTCGACGTCTTCAGCCGACAGGCCAAGCCGGTTCATGCCGCTGTCGATATGCACGGCGCAAGCGAGCTTCTCGCCGCGCGCGGCGCAGAAGG
>JBAUOI010000343.1:0-2149 GCA_049579665.1 Methyloceanibacter sp. | reverse complement strand
ATCTTCGTCGGCGGCGGCGACATGCCCAAGGGCGAGGCGGTGCTGGCCGCGGTGAAGAAGCGCTTCTTCGGGCCGTTCCGCGTCTCGGTGATGCTCGACTCCAACGGCTCCAACACCACGGCTGCCGCCGGTGTGGCGCTGCTCGCCAAGGCCAAGAAGCTGAAAGGCAAGAAGGCCGTCGTGCTTGCCGGCACCGGCCCGGTCGGCATGCGCGCCGCCGCCTTCCTCGCGCAAGAGGGCGCTGATGTCACCATCACCTCGCGCACCAAGGACAAGGGCGATCAGGCGGCCAAGGCGATCGAGTCGCGCTTCGGCGTGAAGGTCAAGGCGGTCGAAGGCGCCGATGACGCCGCTCGCGCCGCCGCGGTGAAGGACGCCAATGTCGTGTTTGCCGCCGGCGCCATCGGCTTCCAGCTCCTGCCGCTCTCCGCCTGGAAGGACAATCCGAATATTCAGCTGCTCGCCGACGTGAACGCCCAGCCGCCGCTCGGCATCGAGGGCATCGAGGCGACCGACAAGGGCAAGGACCGCGACGGCAAGCTCGCCTTCGGCGCGCTCGGCATCGGCGGACTCAAATTGAAGCTGCACCGCGCCTGCATCGGCAAGCTGTTCGAAAGCTCCGAAGGCGTGTTCGACGCCGAGGAGATCTACGCTCTGGCGAAAGAGATGGCTTGATGAGCGAGATCAAGGACACCGCGATCGAGCCATTTCTCGATCAGCTGGCAAGCAGCGCGGCGACGCCGGGCGGCGGCAGTGCCGCCGCGATCGTCGGCGCCATGGGCGCCGCGCTGGTCAGCATGGTGTGCAATTTGACCATCGGCAAAAAGAAATATGCCGATGTCGAAGGCGAGATGAAGGACGTGCTAGCCAAGACCGAGGCGCTGCGCAAGAGGCTCACCGGCATGATCCAGGACGACGTGAAGGCGTTCGATGCGGTGATGGGCGCTTACGGCATGTCGAAAGAGACCGACGCCGACAAGGCCGCGCGCGACAAGGCGATCCAGGCCGCGCTCAAGCTCGCGACCGACGTTCCGCTCGCTTGCGCCCGCGCCGCGCGTGAGGTGATCGACCTCGCCGCGATCGCCTCCGACAAGGGCAATCTCAACGTGATCTCCGACGCGGGCGTCGGTGTGCTCGCCGGTTATGCTGCACTGCGAAGCGCCGCCTTGAATGTTTTCACCAATGCAAGAATGATTACGGACAAGACTTTTGCCGAGGCTAAACTCAAGGAGCTGAACCAACTCCTGGCCGGGGCCGAAGGCGCGACCGAGAAGGCCTATGCTGTCGTCAAAGGCAAGGTGAGTTGAAGCTTTAAGGGGCGAAGCCCCGCCGCACCCAATTAAGGGAGGAGACTGTGGACGTTCACGAGTATCAAGCCAAGGAATTGCTGGCGAGCTTCGGTGTGCCGGTGCCCAAGGGCGCCGTCGCCTTCAGCCCTGACCAAGCGGTCTATGCCGCGACCGAGCTCGGCGGCTGGAATTGGGCGGTGAAGGCCCAGATCCACGCCGGCGCGCGCGGCAAGGCCGGCGGCATCAAATTGTGCAAGACCTATCATGAGGTGCGCGACGCGGCCTCGAACCTGCTCGGCAAGCGGCTGGTCACCATCCAGACCGGCCCCGAAGGCAAGCCGGTGCAGCGGGTCTATATCGAGGTGGCCGAGCCCTTCGACCGCGAGCTTTATCTCGGCTATGTGCTCGACCGCAAAGCCGAGCGCATCCGCGTCATCGCCTCGCAGCGTGGCGGCATGGAGATCGAGGAGATCGCCAAGAGCGAGCCGGAGATGATCCTCCAGGTGGTGGTGGAGCCGGCGGTCGGCTTGCAGGCCTTCCAGGCGCGCGAGCTCGCCTTCCAGCTCGGCCTCAGCATCAAGCAGGCGCAAAGCGCGGTCTCGACCATCATGAACGCCTATCGCGCCTTCCGCGATTGCGACGCCACCATGCTGGAGATCAACCCGCTGGTCGTCGCCAAGGACGATCGCGTGCTGGCGCTCGACGCCAAGATGTCGTTCGACGACAACGCGCAGTTCCGCCGCCACAACGTCGCCGACATGCACGATCCCTCGCAGCAGGACCCGCGCGAGGCGCAAGCCGCCGAGCACAATCTCAATTACATCGGCCTCGACGGCGAGATCGGCTGCATCGTCAACGGC
>JBAUOI010000342.1:0-4212 GCA_049579665.1 Methyloceanibacter sp. | reverse complement strand
ACGTACCCCCGTCTCCCAATATGATAGCCAGTCAAAACGGCAATCTCTTGTCCGTCTCGCCGCGCACCAGATGAAAGCCATCTTGAATCGACTTGAGAGCCTTAGCGCCAATAGCGGACATGCTGGGGGATAAGTAAGCCGACGTTTGCCCGTGGTGGGAGCCTGACACACCCTCTCGCCCAGCGTTGGGATCATGATTTGTCGGGGCTCACCTCTCCGAGCTTTTTTTGGTATAATGACCTAGGAGCCTGCCATGACGAAAACTCTGGTAGCGCTCGTCCTGATCGCCGGCGGCATCTTGCTAGTTACGCGGTTGGTAGATACCGACAAGCCCGTGCCGGCCCGACTGTCGCCGCCTATGGACGCGGACCAAATCTCGGAAGCTCGACGCGTCTCGCCGAGTATGTCGGCCCGCGACGTTTGCGATCTTATCGACCCCTGGCAGAAGTGCTCCTTTTCGAAACCAAATATCATGGTTGTCGATCCAAAGATCACCACACAAGCCGCCGCCGCAAGCCTTTGCAACGAGTTCGTCGTCGCCGTCCGGGGTATGAGAAAAGTTGGCAAGCCGATGGAGCCCGGCTGGACACTGCACGTCCATTCAAGCAAGGGCGCGCTGGCGAGTTGCTATCTACCTTAGCCGTATCGCGGCCTTGCACAATTCGACCGCGTCGGCTGAGACCGACGCAAGCGGCGCCGAAGGAGTCAAACCATGCGCATGTTACTCGCTCTATTCGCTTGCGGGCTGCCCCTGGCCGGCGCATGCGCCGAACCAACCATCATCGGAACTGCCGACGGAACGGACGTGGTGACCGTGCGCGGGGTCGGGATCGGTGAGTCAAAACAAGACCTGCCGATCTTTCCCGGCATCTCGGGCAAGACCGCGGGTGCCAAGGGCCTCTCTTTGTTGAAGGTCGTGATCCCCCCGGGCGGGTCGGCCAAGCCGCATATCCACAAGGGCTTCGAGTCGGCCATCTATCTAATCCAAGGCCGCGTCGAGACGCGTTACGGCGAAGGGCTTAAGAAGAGCGTCGTCAACGAGGCCGGCGACTTCATCTTCGTCCCACCCGACTTGCCTCACCAGCCCGTCAATCTCAGCGACACGGAGCCCGCGATCGCCATTGTGGCGCGCAACGATCCCGAGGAGCAGGAGCATGTCATCCTGCTTCCGGCGGAGGGAGCACCGAAAAATTGAGTCTCTTAGGTTGCGAGGATGGCCGGGCGTTACCCCGTCAATGATGGGGGGCACAGTTCATGTCTGCTTTGGGTCATAAGCAGACGTTGGAAGGCGTCGGAGATGTCCGCTTTACGAAAGCGGACATGCGCCTAGCCGTCCAGAAATGTCCGCTAAGTGCCAAAAGCGGACGTGCGGCTCAGAGGTCACTCCTGATAACCCGGCGGCGTCTTATGCCAGTGATAGCCGGTCTTGCCCTTCTGATAGCCGTACTCGAATAAGGCACGCATGTATCCTTGATCGAAGGGACCTTTGTAGGGCAAGGTGAAGTCGCTATCGATATAGGCAAGGTTGAAGCCGACGCCGTCGCGCTTGGTGGTGACGTACATGCGATAGGTGTCGTTGACGCCGCTCGTGGCTGTCATGGTTGAGATGGCCTGCGCGGCGATCGACAGGGTACTCCGCTTTACGTTCTCTTCAGGCCGGAACAGACGACCATTCCGAAGAATATAGGCGACGCGTTTGCGTTGAATGCCGTAACGCGCCGAATTCGATTTCAGGTTTAGCGTCGGGGGATAAAGGAAGGCCTGAGCAACCGCTCCGCCATCCACATGCATCTCCTGATAACGCGTTCCGTCGATGCTCACGTCCAACATCACCGGCGGGAACAGTCCAGGTATCGCGGCCGATGCCCGCAAAATGTTGATGATCAGGTCCCGCTTGCCGGGGAAATCGCTGGCGGCAATCGCGCCGATATTCCATATGACCGAACGCCCTTGATCGAGATTGGTGGTCATGATGAGGAGGAGACGTCCCTTCGCATATTCCTCCGCGATCTGTGCAATCATCGCCTCGTCAACGAAGCTCGCGATAATGTTCCTCAATGGCGTGGTATCCGTCATCGCGTCGTTCGCGACCGCAGCGAGAATGCTGCGCTTGCTGAAAATGTCTCCGGCATTCGTATCGGTGTAGACCCGCTTGAGCTTCGCATCGTACTCGCGGCCGAGGAAAGCAAACGGCGCAGAAAGTGCTCCAGTACTAACGCCGGTCACTAAACCAAATTCCGGACGATCGTCGCGGGCGGTCCAGCCAGCAAGCAGCCCCGCGCCGAAGGCGCCGTCGTCGCCACCTCCGGAGATTGCTAGAAAATAAGCGGTAGAGAGCTTGCCGTGGTGGGCAGCGTAGGCCCGCTTGTAGGCTTGCACGCCGAGGGCTGCCATGCGTTGCCCGTCTGTATCCGGGTAGAACCGCGCATCCGGGATATCAACATTGATCTTGGACGCCATCGAAAGTGGAACGGGGGGAAGACGATCGGTGCTCGCACATCCGGCGACACCGAAATTGAGCCCAAGCACAAAGATCAATGGAAGAAAAACGTCGCGAAAGCCGCGAGTCCACTCAACTTGATTTGGCCACCTCGGCACCCAGCAACCTCACAGGTAGGCAAACCAAATTACGGCCAAAGCACCCCTGTGAGCGGACCAAAGCACGAATTTTGCAGCGAAATAAGGCACCAGACTCGAGACCAGTCAGCGCAGAGGGGCGCGATCTCTACGCACAGAAACATCCGGAAAGGCGAGATCTTCGCCAATGCGGCCACTGCCGCGCGATGTACGCTTAGGGTCATTAGCGGACAATAGAGCGCGCATCTAGTGAGGTCTGCTTACCCCCTAAGAACGGAAATGCGCAGAGTGGGCAGCGATGTCGGCTAAGTGCCATAAGCAGACATTGGATTGAACCTCAAAACAGCACGGCAAGGACAAACCACACGGCGGCCACTGAGCCGATGCCACAGCCGGCGACCGGATCCCGGGGCAGCTTGATGACTAGCAGGTGGCCGAGACTATCCTCCTGGCAAAAAGAAGAACGTAAGGCCGAAGATCAGGTAGATGGCAAGGAGTTGCACGCCCTTTAGCCAATCGGACCGTCCGTCGCCGGCGACCTGAGCGGTGATTATCGCGGCCAGTAGAACCATCAGCACGAGTCCAGCCGGGAAGGCTAGGTCCATCGGTGCAGGACCAAGAAAAAGGCTCGCAAATATCAGCACCGGCGCGACGAAAAGTGCCACTTGCACACTCGACCCGATCGCAATCGAAAGCGACAAGTCCATGCGGTCCTTCATAGCCGCGCCAACGGCTGTCGCGTGTTCGGCAGCATTTCCCAGGATCGCCACCACAAAGACCCCGACGAACACATTGCTAAGACCGAACTCGTGCGCGGTAGGCTCGATTGCACCGACCATGATCTCGCTAATCCAGGCAATTGCTGCCGTCGCGGCAGCAAGCACAAACGCAGCCCGGGCGACCGACCCTTCTTTCTCGCTTTTCTCTTCCTGATGGGGTCCGGCGAATAGTGCGGAATGCGTGATGAGCACGAACACCAAGTAGAGCAAATAGACCAGAAGGAGTACAACGGAAATCGAGACACTGAGTTTACCGAGCCCCTGTTCAGTCGCACCCGCCGCGGCGTAAAAGGCAGCAGGTAGGACCAACCCGATTGCCGCGAGCAAAAGCATCGTGGCTTGCGAACGGGCCCCGGCCGCATTGAAACGTTGCTCGGAACGACGCAATCCGCCAGCGAGCATGGCCGCACCAAGCACCAATAGGATGTTCCCGACGATTGAACCTGCGATGGAGGCCTTGACGACGTCGTGAAGACCAGCGCGCAGCGCGGCGAGCGCAATTATCAGTTCAGCGGCGTTGCCGAAGGTGGCGTTGAGAAGTCCTCCCACCCCCTCGCCCATTCGTTCCGCGAGTTGTTCTGTTGCCCGGCCCATCCACCCTGCTAAAGGTAGGATAGCAAGGGCGGATGTTACGAACACAAGGAGGTATCGCTCGGGAGCCAAGAATTCCAGACCGATAGAGATGGGCACGAAGATGAGAAGCCAGTTCATCGCAACCTGCCCCATTCTTAGTTGGCGGTACGATCAGTCCCACTGTTTGGCTGCGTGCTTCTGCACGTAGCTTTTAACAGCCGCCTCAACGGTTGGAAAGAATGACGCTTCCCCAATCTGGGCAAAGACTCCGAAGCGCTTGAGC
>JBAUOI010000341.1:0-1707 GCA_049579665.1 Methyloceanibacter sp. | reverse complement strand
ACCGTGCTCGCGCTCGACGATGCGGCGCTGATGCTGGTCGCCGGAATCACCACCGTCACGCTGGTGGTGCTCGCGGCGATCTACCGGCCGCTCGTGCTCGAATGTTTCGACCCCCAGTTCTTGCGCTCGGCGAGTTCCTTGAGCTCGCCCACGCACTTCACCTTCCTGGTGCTGGTGGTGCTGAATCTCGTGGCCGGATTCCAGACGCTCGGCACGCTGATGGCGGTCGGCATCATGCTGCTTCCGGCGGTCGCCGCCCGCTTCTGGGCCGAGGACGTGTCGGGGATGATCCTCGTCGCCGTGCTGGTCGCCTTCCTATCCAGCATGACGGGACTGCTGCTCTCTTATTACGCCAACCTGCCGACCGGTCCCGCGATCATCCTCACCTGCGGCGTGTTCTATCTCGTTTCGATCCTGGTCGGCGCGCGCGGCGGACTGATCTACCGCCTCGTTCCGCGCAAGCATCTGGAAGCCTGATCTCTCAACCTAAGGAGTGTCGTGTCATGAAAAATCGTGTTGTGATGCAGATCGCACTGGCGCTGGCCGTCTTGCTCGGCCTTGCGACGGGCGCCCAAGCGGCGGACAAGGTCAAGGCCGTCGCCTCGTTCTCGATTCTGGGCGACATGGTGAAGCAAATCGGCGGCGACCGTGTGGATGTCGTTACGCTGGTTGGGCCCGACGGCGACGCGCATGTCTATGAGCCGACGCCCGCCGACGCCAAGAATCTCGCCGCGTCGCAGATCCTGTTCGTCAACGGCCTCGGCTTCGAGGGTTGGATGGATCGGCTGGAGAAGTCGTCGGGCTTCAAGGGCAAGGTCGTGGTGGCCTCGACCGGCGTCAAGCCGCGCACCATGATCGAGGAAGAGGGCGGAACGCCGGAGACCATCACCGACCCGCATGCTTGGCAGAGCCTCGCCAACGGCAAGCTCTATGTCGCCAATATCCGCGACGGGCTGATCGCCGCCGATCCGGACGGCAAGTCGGTGTACGAAGCGAACGCCGCCAAATATCTCGACGCGATCGGCAAGGAAGAGAGTGCGGTGAAGCAGGCGCTGGGGACGTTGCCCAAGGATCGGCGCAAGATCATCACCAGCCACGACGCCTTCGGCTATTTTGGCGCGGCTTACGGCCTCGAAGTCATCGCGCCTGAGGGCGTGAGCACCGAGAGTGAGGCGTCGGCGCAGGACGTGGCCAAGATCATTCGCCAGATCAAGGCCGAGCACATCCCCGCGGTGTTCATGGAGAACATCACCGACCATCGCCTGCTCGATCAGATCGCCAAGGAGACGGGCGCCAAGATCGGCGGCGAGCTCTATACCGACGCGTTGTCGGGGCCTGACGGGCCGGCTCCCACCTATCTCGACATGTTCCGCCACAATGTCGGCACGCTGACTGCGGCGCTGTCGTCTTAGCGGAGGCGCCGTAATCCCCTCCCTCGCAACGTGGGAGGGGATTATCATTGCGGTTATGGTCTCATCCTCCCTGTCGCGGTGGATCGCGTTCCTCGGCGCGCTATTGCTTGCGGCCATCGCGGCCGACACGCTGGTCCCGGTCGATTGGCAGATCCGCCTCGGGCTGCATTGGCTGATCGAGCATTTCCTCGCCTATTTCGCCGTTACCTTAGTCATAAGGCTCGCCTGGCCGCGTCCCGTCATCTTGGCCGTGGTGCTGATGGCTATGGCAGCGGCACTGGAGGCGGTGCAGGGC
>JBAUOI010000340.1:0-3485 GCA_049579665.1 Methyloceanibacter sp. | reverse complement strand
AGAGGCCGAAGTGATGGTTTGCCCGCCGGCGACGCTGCTGGCCCAGGCACGCTATGCGCTGACCGGCAGCACCATCCTGCTCGGCGCGCAAGACTGCCATCCTCTCGCCTCCGGCGCCCATACCGGCGACATCTCGGCCGAGATGCTTGCCAACGCCGGCGCCTCCGCCGTCATCGTCGGTCATTCCGAGCGCCGCACCGATCATGGCGAGACCGATCCGCTCATCAACGCCAAGGCCCGCGCCGCCAATCGCGCTGGTCTCACCGCCATTATCTGTGTCGGCGAGACCGGAGATGAGCGGCAGGACGGCAAAACCCTGGAGGTCGTCGGCGGCCAGCTGCAAAGATCGCTGCCGAATGAGGCTCGCGCTGACAACACCGTCATCGCTTACGAGCCGGTCTGGGCGATCGGCTCAGGTGTGACGCCAACGGCCGCCGATGTGGCTGAGCTGCACGGCTTCATTCGCGGCGAGCTCGGCCGCTTGCTGGGACACGGGGAAGCGAGCGACTTGCGCATCCTCTATGGCGGCTCGGTCAAGCCAGCCAATGCCAGCGAGCTGCTGTTCGTGCCTAACGTGAATGGCGCGCTCGTCGGGGGCGCCAGCCTGAGGGCCTCCGATTTTTATGCGATTCTATCGGCCTATGCTGGAAGGGGCCGCGGCGGATATCGGGGAATGCCGCCCCTTGAGTAGGGTTGGCAAAGAGCGCAATCTTCGCCATTCTGATGGGACTTGATTTGCGGCAGGGGGAACGGCTTTCCCACGGGGGACGTCATGGTGCCGTTGCTGCGCTTCATTGCCGTAGCGTTTCTCGCCACGAGCTCGGCGGTGCCGCTTGCTGCGCGCGCCTTCGCCGAGCCGCTGGACAAGGACGCTTGCGCGAATCTCCAGCTTGAGCAGAAGAAACTTCTCACCCCGGCGATGCAAGCAGCGCTCGAGCGGGGCCCCGATTGGGTGAAAGACCACCTCAACGACCTTGAGATCGAGAAGGTCCGGGACTTCCTGGAAGTCGAGGAAATGATCAAGTTCCGCTGCCGCACCGGCGTGCCCAAACCCAAGCCTCCGGCACCCCCGCCCGGGCCGGTCAGCGCCGAAGGGGTGCCCGTGCCGGATCGCAACCCCAACCGTGAGGCCACCGCGGCGGTTGACGCTAAGCCTAGCCAAACCGTAGCGGATTCGGATAAGACACAGCCTTCGAAAGCGAAGGCTACACGATGAGCACAGTACTTCTTCTGATTCACGTCATGGTCGCCGTGGCGCTGGTTGGCGTCATTCTGTTGCAGCGTTCCGAGGGCGGGGCGCTTGGCATCGGCGGCGGCGGCGGCTTCATGACTGGCCGCAGCGCCGGCAATGCATTGACCAAGACCACGGCGATCCTCGCCGCTTGCTTTTTCGCGACCAGCCTCGTGCTGTCGATTATCGCAAGCCAGCATCGCACCGGGCCTTCGATCCTCAACCCGACCGGCCAATCCGGGGGCGGAGGGCTAGTGCCTCTCGAGCTCCCAGGCGGTCCGGCTCCCGCGAACCCGCCAGCGCCCGCGGCGCCGGTGGCTCCTGCCGCTCCGCAGGCCCCGCAATCGCAATAACGCCTTCGCGCGCACGCGCTGGTTAATCCGCCGGCGTGGGTAACGCGGTTTGGGGCTACCGACTCAGTCCCGTTTCGGTGTAAGGTCGAGGCCCATGGCGCGGTACGTCTTCATTACCGGCGGCGTGGTCTCCTCACTCGGCAAGGGGCTTGCCTCGGCGGCGCTCGGCGCGCTGCTCCAGGCGCGTGGGTTCAGCGTGCGGTTACGCAAGCTCGACCCCTATCTCAATGTCGATCCCGGGACCATGAGCCCCTACCAACACGGCGAGGTGTTCGTCACCGACGACGGCGCCGAGACCGATCTCGACCTCGGCCACTACGAGCGCTTCACCGGACGCCCGGCGAGCCAGGCCGATAACATCACCACCGGGCGCATCTATCAGGAGATCATCGGCAAGGAACGGCGCGGCGACTATCTCGGCGCGACCGTGCAGGTGATTCCGCACGTCACCGACGCGATCAAGAATTTCATCACCTCCGGCAACGAGGGTGTCGATTTCGTCTTGTGCGAGATCGGCGGCACGGTCGGCGACATCGAGGGCCTGCCCTTCTTCGAAGCGATCCGCCAGCTCGGCAACGAGCTGCCGCGCGGCTCGACCGCCTTCATCCATCTGACGCTGGTGCCCTATATCCCGAGCGCCGGCGAGCTCAAGACCAAGCCCACCCAGCATTCGGTGAAGGAACTCCGCTCCATCGGCATCCAGCCCGACGTGCTGCTCTGCCGCACCGACCGGCCCCTGCCCAAGGACGAGCGGCGCAAGATCGCGCTGTTCTGCAATGTGCGGCCCGAGGCCGTGATCCAGGCGCTCGACGTGCAGAGCATCTATGACGTGCCGGTCGCCTATCACACCGAGGGACTCGACCGCGAGGTGCTCGCCGCGTTCGGCATCGCCCATGCGCCGGAGCCCGATCTCGACCGCTGGCGGCAGATCGCCAACACCGTCGCCAATCCCGACGGCGAGGTGACCGTTGCGGTGGTCGGCAAATATACCGGACTGAAGGATGCCTACAAATCGCTGAGCGAGGCGCTGGTCCATGGCGGCATCGCCAACAAGGTCAGGGTCAATCTCGAATGGATCGAGTCGCAGATCTTCGAGAGCCAGGACGCGGCGGCCTATCTCGAGGACGTGAATGGGATCCTCGTGCCTGGCGGCTTCGGCGAACGCGGCTCCGAAGGAAAGATTCAGGCTGCGAAATTCGCCCGCACTCGCAGGCTGCCCTATTTCGGCATCTGCTTCGGCATGCAGATGGCGGTGATCGAGGTCGCCCGTGACATTGCCGGCATCGAAGGCGCGAGCTCCACCGAGTTCGGACCGACCGAGGAGCCGGTGATTGGCCTGATGACCGAATGGATGAAGGGCAACGAATTGCAGCAGCGCCAGGCGAACGGCAATCTCGGCGGTTCGATGCGGCTCGGCGCCTACGACGCGGTGCTCGCCAAAGGCAGCAAGGTCGCCGAGATTTACGGCACCACCCACATCTCCGAGCGCCACCGCCACCGCTACGAAGTGAACATGCGCTACCGCAACAAGCTCGAAGCGGCGGGCTTGCGCTTCTCGGGCCTGTCGCCGGACGGCCTCCTGCCCGAGATCGTCGAGGTCCCCGATCACCCCTGGTTTGTCGGCGTGCAGTTCCACCCCGAGCTGAAATCCCGGCCCTTCCAGCCGCATCCACTGTTCGCCTCCTTCATCGGCGCCGCGGTGGATCAGAGCCGCCTGGTGTAGGCGGCTCTGCCCTCCGATGCCTAGCCGCGTTTGCGCGGTGCCGCGGCCGCAGGAGCTACGTCTGACTTTCCGCCGCCGCGCGCCGGGATCACATCGTCGCCCGCCAGGATGCCCGACTTGAACAAATAGCCGGCGATTCCGGCGCCGATCAGCGGCGCCACGATGAACAGCCAGACTT
>JBAUOI010000339.1:0-3970 GCA_049579665.1 Methyloceanibacter sp. | reverse complement strand
CCCTGAGCCCGAACTCAAAGCAACGGCAGCGGGTCCCGTTGGCGGCGAAGCATTGGCGTCCGCAGTTGCTCCTGACGCAGGACTTGGCGAGGGCGACGCGCCGGACGAAAGGCCCGCTACGACTGAGGCGGCGGCCGACCCAGCAAGTGGCGCCCCGACGGAGTCGACGCCAGCCCCATCCGGTGCGGCTCCGGCCGACTCCATCGAGCCAACCGAAGAGACCAAGAGCGGGATGGGCACGGTTCAGCCCTCCGTGTTCGTCAACCTGCGCGAAGGGCCGTCGTCGTCGTCGTCTGTGGTCGGCGTGATCGCCAAGGGCGCCAAGCTTTCAGTGCTCGATCGCAAGCGCGGATGGGTCCAGGTGACCGACCCTGCGACCGGCAAGAAGGGTTGGATCTACCGCGGCAATCTCGTCGGCGAGGCGAAGACACACCACCGCGCAAGGCGCGTCGCGCCCGCTGAAGCCGAGCCGAAATCAGACTCTAAGTCAGAGTCGTTCTGGGGCACGGTCGGACGCTGGCTGACGCCGGGCTAGTTCAGCTTGCCCTTGAGCGCGTCGATGCCTTGGCTCACGAGTTTGTCGGCGGCTTCCGGCGTCAGCTTGGCGGCGATCACAGTCCGCGCCGCCGTGACGGCGGCTTCCGCGGCAGCCGCGCGCACCTCGCGCAGGGCCTCGGCCTCGGCGCGACCGATCTTGTCCTCGGCGAGCTTCATGCGGCGCTCGAACTGCTCCTTCATCGAGCGGCGCGTCTCTGCGGCGAGGATCTCGGCCTCCTTTGAGGCGAGGTCGATGATGCCTTTCGTCTCCTTGGCCACGTCGCCCTGCTTGCGGCGATAATCGGCCAGCACGTTCTCGGCCTCTTCGCGCAGGCGCTTGGCCTCTTCGAGCTCCTTGGCGATGGCCGCCGCGCGTGCGTCGAGCGCCGAGGCGATCTTCTTGTGCACGCCGAGATAAATCATGCCGCCGACGAACAGGAAGAATGATACCGCGACCCAGAATTCAGGCTCGAAGATGAATTCCATTGCGTCAGTCTTTCCGCGCGGCGGCGACCGCCTTGTCGATCTCGGCCTTGGCCGGGGCGATGCCGATAAGCTGGCGCACGATGTCAGCCGCCACGTCCGCGGCCACTTCATTCACATCGCGCATGGCGGAGGCCTTGGCGGCCTCAATGCGTTTCTCGGCCTCGGCGCCCCGCTCGGCGAGCTCGACGTCGAGCTTCGCGCGCTCGGCGGCGCTCTCCGCTTTCAGCTTGGCCCGGCCTTCGTCGATGATGGCGTGCGCCTTCTGCTTGGCCTCGGCGAGGGTCTGCTCGTAAGCCGCGATCGCCTCTTCGGTCTGCCGCCGCAGCCTGTCTGCCTCAGCGAGATCCTTGGCGATCCGGTCCGCGCGCGCCTCGAGCACTGAGCCGATGCGCGGCAGTGCCACCTTCACCATCAGCACATAGAGTATGCCGAAGGTGATGAGGAGCCAGATGAGCTGGGGACCCCAGTCGAGTGGATTGAGCTGCGGCATGGTCGCTTCCCGCTAGCCGAAAAAGCCTTCGGCAGGCCTAGAACACGAACAGGATAATCAGCGCCACCACCAGGCCGAACAGGCCGGTTGCCTCGGCCAGAGCGAAGCCGAGCAGGAGATTGGCGAACTGCGACGGCGCGGCCGAAGGGTTGCGCAAAGCCCCTTGCAGATAATTGCCGAAGATCGTGCCGATGCCGACGCCGGCACCGACAAGCGCGATCGAGGCCAACCCGGCGCCGATCAATTTTGCTGCTGATGGATCCATGACTTCTCTCCTTTGGAACGATGCTGGTTCGATTGACTAATGATGCATATGCAGGGCGTCGTTGAGATAGATGCAGGTCAGGATGGCGAACACATAGGCCTGCAAGAACGCGACCAGGATCTCTAGCCCGGTGAAGGCCACCATGAAGGCGAGGGGAGCCCAGCCGCCGAGAAAACCGAGCGCCACGACGAAGGCGCCGAACACTTTCAGCATGGTGTGGCCGGCCATCATGTTGGCGAACAGCCGAACCGAGAGCGACAGCGGGCGGGTGAGGTAGGAGATCACCTCGATCACCACCAGCAGCGGCAGCATGACGATCGGCACGCCCCCGGGCACGAAGAACTTGAGGAACTTCGCGCCGTGCTTCCAGAAGCCGATCGCCGTGACGCCGAGAAAAATGAAGGCGGCCAGCGCGAAGGTGACGATGATATGGCTGGTCACGGTGAAGGAGTAGGGCACCATGCCGAGCATGTTCAGCGTCAGCACGAACATGAACAGGGTGAACACGAAGGGAAAATATTTCATCCCGTCGGTGCCGACATTGTCGCGCACCATGTTGGCGATGAACTCGTAGGACATCTCGGCGACGGATTGCAGCCGCGACGGCACCAGCGCACGGCTAGACATGGCGTACACGGTGAAGAGGGTGATGGCGGTGGCCGCGATCAGCATGAACAAGGCCGAATTGGTGAAGGACACATCGAAGCCGAACAGCTCGATGGGGATGAGCCGCTTGATCTCAAATTGATGCATGGGGTTGGGGAGGCCGCCGGCGCTGCCGCCGTGTCCGGCTCCGTGCCCTGCCTCTTCCGCGGCGTATGCTGCCTCGATCACTGCGAAATGCCCTTAGTTCTAGTCATCGTCGTCGTCCGCTACGCTCGGTAAATCCTTGGTCGATGGCGCTTCCGCCTGCATGCGCTTGGCGGTCCGCACCACATTCATGATTCCCGCGGCGGCGCCCAGCCCGAGAAACACCACCATCAGCAACGGCGCCGTGCCCAGCCATCGGTCGAACGCCCAGCCGATGAAACCCCCAACCGCGACGCCAGCCACCAATTCGATGCCAAGCCTGAGTGCCTGGCCGAGCGCGGCGCCCTGGGCTTGCGGTTGAAGCCCTGGGGCAGGTGCATGCCGAGCCTGAGCTTCCGCCAACTGCTCGCCAAGATTGTCGAGCCGCTGCCGAATAGTTCCGGCGTCGCGGCCGCTCGTCTTGCGACCGGACTGTTTTTCGGCTCCGGCCATTGGCTTTGCTCAATTCCGGGAGAGGCATCGGGACCGTCTGGTCCTTAAGCTTGGCGCGCACTTTAGTTTGGGATTTGCCCCTGTCAAGGAAGTCCGGGGGCCGGGAAGCCTTGGATTTGCGGCTCAAACCGACCTCCGTCATGGCTGGGGTTATTCGCGTTCCACTGGAGCAGCCTAGCTGGCGTCGCGCAGCCGCTCTGCGGTGTCGAGATCGACCGAGACGAGCTGGCTCACGCCGCGCTCCATCATGGTCACGCCGAACAGCCGGCTCATCCGCGCCATGGTGAGGGGATGATGGGTGATGATGAGGAAGCGGGTATCGGTCTCCTTCGCCATCTCCTCCATCAGCCGGCAGAAGCGCTCGACATTGGCGTCGTCGAGCGGCGCGTCAACCTCGTCGAGCACGCAGATCGGCGAGGGGTTGGTCAGGAACACGGCGAAGATCAGCGCCAGCGCCGTCAGCGCCTTCTCGCCGCCTGACAGCAGCGTCAGCGCCTGGGTGCGCTTGCCGGGCGGGCAGGCGAAGATCTCCAGCCCCGACTCGAGCGGATCGTCGGAATCGACAAGTTTCAGCTCTGCGGTGCCGCCGCCGAACAGCGTCTTGAACAGCCGGCCGAAATGCCCGTTCACCGTATCGAAGGCTTCGAGCAGGCGCTTGCGGCCTTCGCGGTTCAGATTGGAAATCCCCTGCCGCAGCCGCACAATGGCTTCCTCGACATCGGCTTTCTCGCGCTCCATCTCCTCGAGCTGCGCTGCAAGCTCGGCCTCTTCCTCTTCGGCCCGGAGATTGACGCCGCCGAGCCGCTCGCGCTCGCCTTTGAGCTTCAATAGCCGCGCCTCGACCTCGGCCAACAAAGGCGGGACGGCGGCGCCTGGCTTCAGCTCCGCCAGCGCCAATCAGTCTTCCGGCATGCAATCGAGCTGATCGCGGATGGTGCGCGCCGTTTCGC
>JBAUOI010000338.1:0-2610 GCA_049579665.1 Methyloceanibacter sp. | reverse complement strand
AGGCTTCGACCAGACGCAGGCCGCGGTCGAGCGCGCGCAACACGCGGGCGAGATCGTGGCCGCGCTTCAGGATCAGCCCGGTCGCCGCGATCACGCTATAGGCGCCCTGACGCCGCGCCAGTCTCGGCGCCTTCTCGATGCGGTAAAGCGGGGTCTCGGACGCGCGGCGGAACACCGAGAACACGGCCTTCTCCTTCAGCGTGTCGATGGCGTAATCGCGCCATTCGCCGCTCGCCACTTTCCGACCGTAGACATTCAGGATTTGGGTGAGTTCCCGGCGATCGAATGAGATGTCGCCGCGTCGAGGCGAGGCCTCGGGAAGTTGTGCGTTGCCGCCGACCCTGCGGGCCAGCGGCAAGATTATGGGTTCCGTTTCGCTCAAGGGCTCCTCCTGTAACGGAAGCTTCATGATGAGCCGATGTTTAAGGAAATTCAAGCCGGAGCCTGTGGGTTACACGAGGTGTAACATAACGAAACATAAATCACAGTTCGGCCTAAGTTCAGCCGTTGCCACGCCCCAAAGAACCGTATGATCATGATCGTTGCCTCTCGGCCCGGTCCAATGGAGAGGTCTTCGGAATCTCAGCCCCCCAGCCCCCCCGGGGTCTTCTCTCGGACCGGGCCATTTATCCAGAGGCAACGCTTTAGACGGGTCGGTTCGCCGGCCCGTGTTGTTTGGGGGATGCGTTTCAGAGCTTGGATGATTGCGGCTCACTGAGCTCGTACTCGGCGGCGCCGAGAATAGCTCCGGCATTCTCCACCTGGAGCAGAGCGACCAGGCAATCGCCACCCATCGCCTTGAGGTCTTTCAGCGGGAGCCTGAGCGTCATCGCCTCGCCCTCCCACATGCCGACCGGGGTCAAGTCTCTGACCGGGTGGTGATAGCTCAGATCGCGGCCGCGATTTTCGCCGCGGGTGATGGAGACCCTCGCCTCCTCCTTGGCAATAGCCAGCCAAATAGTCGCTGCCCGTTTGTCAGATGTCTCCGGCGCGGCGCCGATGCCGATCACCAGAGTGTCGCCTTCGGCGTGCATGCGGACCGGCACCTTGACGGCCGCCAGCCGCTTGGCCGCATTGCGCATCGCCATCTCGATGGCCGCCTCGTTGCTGCCGTTCTCGTGGATGATGCCGTCGACCACGATCTGCGGCGTGTAGACCCTGCCATCGCCGCGCATCCGCGCATATTCGCGCTGGCGCTCGCTATTGGCGGCGCTCGACAGCGTGTCGTGCCAGCCGAGATAGTTCCAATAGTCGACCGAATAGGACAGCGTGATGAGGCCCGGCTGCTTGCCGAACTGGGCAAGCAGCGCGTCAGCCGGCGGACAGGATGAGCAGCCTTGGCTGGTGAACAGCTCGAGCACGGCCTTGTCTTGACCGGGAGGATTGGGGGGCTGCGCCATCGACGGTGTGGCAAGCGCGGCAAGGGCAACGCCGAGCCAGGCGCGCGCGGTTCTGCGTAAGAAGGGCCTCATGCCGCCTAGCATGCAGGAAGTGGGCCGAAATTTCCGGCAAAAACGGCTCACCTGGAGGTCACAACTGAGTGACTGGCGGAGCGCGGCAAGGCTTGAATTCCGAAGCGAAACGACGCAAGGCAGGGTTACCCAAATCCAGGGCTGCTCGAAGAATCGGAACGCAGATCATGAGCGCGTCGTGCTGCCCCGGGGCCCGTCGACACCCATCGCGGCAATGAAGGTTATCGGCGCGTTCTGTGGGCCGTGCTGATCATCAACGCGGCCATGTTCGCGGTCGAGGTCGTGGCCGGTCTGGCGTCGGGCTCGGCGTCCTTGCAGGCTGACGCTCTCGATTTTCTCGGCGATGCGGGCAATTACGCCATCAGCCTGTTCGTCGTCGGCATGGCGCTCCAGTATCGCGCCATGGCTGCCCTTTTGAAGGGCGCGACCATGGGGGTGTTCGGCTTGTGGGTCATGGGTGTCACTGCGTGGCATGCCTGGCATGGCACTCTGCCCGAAGCCTTCACCATGAGCGCCGTGGGCACGGCCGCGCTCATCGCCAACGCGCTCTCATTCGGCTTGCTATGGGCTTACCGTAGCGGCGATTCCACTATGCGCTCGGCCTGGATCTGCACGCGCAACGACGTGCTGGGCAATCTTGCGGTTCTGCTTGCCGCATTGGGCGTGTTCGGCACCGGCACCGGTTGGCCTGATGTCGCCGTCGCCGCCATCATGGCGGCGCTTGCTCTGCAAGGAGCGTTCATGGTCCTCAATCAGTCCTGGTCAGAGCTTAGGACCGTAAAGCCGCTTCAAGCGGCGTCGCGCGCGAGAGCGCGCAGCACGTAATGCAGAATGCCGCCCTTGCGGAAATAGTCGAGCTCGTCGAACGTATCGATCGCCGCGCGCACCGGCACGGCGCGCGTCTCGCCGTTAGCGTAAACGATATCCGCCTCGAGCCACTGCATCGGCTTGATGTCCGCGAGGCCCTTGAGGCTCACCGTCTCGTCGCCCTTGAGCTCAAGCGATTGCCAGGACATTCCCTCCGCGAAGACGAGCGGCAGCACGCCCATGCCGATGAGATTCGAACGGTGGATACGCTCGAAGCTCTGGGCGATGACCGCGCGCACGCCCAAGAGGCGCGTGCCCTTGGCGGCCCAGT
>JBAUOI010000337.1:0-1855 GCA_049579665.1 Methyloceanibacter sp. | reverse complement strand
CGGGTGTACCGAACGCGTCGCCGGCTGCGTTGGCGCGGCGGCCGCGGGCGCGACCGCGTCGGCAGCGAGCGGCTGGGTCATCACCATCATGCTCGACACGTTTTCGCCGGAGAGCCGTGCGGTATCGGCGGGGCTGGCAGAGACATTGAGGAAACCGTAGCCGCTGCGTCCGTTATACTCGACGGGCGGTGCCGCGGGCGCGGCGACCTCCTGAACCGGCATGGTTTCGGTCGATTGCTCGGCCGGTGCTTCCGGCGCGGCCATGGCCTGCACGTTCTCTTGCGGCAAGGGCGCCGCATCGCTCGGAGCGGCAGAGGCCGTTGCCTGAGCGCTCGGCGCCGGTGTGTCGGCAGCCGCAACAGCCTCGACCTTCGGCTTAGCATCGGGCTGAGCCGGCGGCGTGACAGAGGCCTCGATCTGCTGCGTACCCTCGGCAGGCGCGGCAGGCTCGATCACCTCAGCCGGAGGCGCGGATGTCCGCAGCCATTGCTTTTCGCCGCAGAGCAGCCAAGCCTTGCAGCCTCTGAGCTTGATTTCCTTCCGGGACAGAACCGTCAGCGTGGCGCTGTAGGTATGGCCGTCCTCGGGATTGTAGATCTTGCCGGTCCAGGTCCCGGGCGCGCTTGGCGCAAGCCCGCTGAAGATCTGGAGGCCAACAATTGGACGGTCGCGCATCGAGGGAGCCTCGTTGCGGATGTCGTGCAGCGGGCGGCCCTTGCTGTCGTTGGGATCTTTCAGCCAGGCGATCTTGGCGCAGAGCTGGCTTTTGCTCGGGCCGCATTTGAACACCTGAATCTTCGATTCGCGCTCGGCATCCGGCTTGTACCAATAGCCGGTGGGATCGAGCGCCGCCGCGTGGGACGGGCTGCAAGGAGCAAGGACAGCAGCGGTCAAAACGCCCATGGCCGCGGCGAACGCATGATGCCTCATAAGAGACCTCCGTAAAATCGCGCCAATAGCGCCTATGCGCCATGGCAGTTATGCTCTTGCCCCCTGTCCCTCGCGCCTCTTACGAGGCCCTCTGATTGCGCCCGACGGCGCGCTTGAAGCGCGCTCATTCGTTATCTTCGGCCGGCTCCGCGGCCTTCGCTTTGAGCTAGGTCAGACCCCTTCCAAAATAGCGGCGACACCCATGCCGCCGGCCGTGCAGATCGAGAGCAGACCCTTCTGGCCTCCCTCACTATGCAGGAGTTTGGCCAAAACCGCCAGGATGCGTGCTCCTGTCGCTGCAAAAGGATGCCCGAAAGCTATTGATGAGCCCTTGACGTTGAGCTTTGCCCGGTCGATCGACCCCAAGGCTTGGCCCCGTCCTAGCCGCCGGCGGCAATAGTCCTCTGATTCCCACGCCGTCAAAGTTGCCAGCACCTGCGCAGCAAAGGCTTCATGAATCTCATAATAATCAAAGTCCTGTAGCGCAAGGCCGGTTTGCTTTAGCAACTCGCTCACGGCAACCGTCGGCGCCATCAGAAGTCCTTCTCCTTGCACGAAATCTACGGCAGAAGTGCGGCCCAGGCTGAGATAGGCCTGGATCGGAATGCCCCGTTCCTTGGCCCAGTCCTCCGAGGCGAGCAGCACGGTCGCCGCGCCGTCGGTCAGCGGAGTCGAGTTGGCGGCGGTGATGGTGCCGCCGGCACGGTCGAAAACGGGCTTCAACTCGGCCATTTTCTCCAGTGAAATGTCCCCGCGGATGTTGTTGTCGCGGAACACGCCGGCACATGGGACGACGAGGTCGTCCATGAAGCCCTCGTCATAGGCGGCTGCCGCCTTTTTGTGGCTCTCAAAGGCCAACAGGTCCTGCGCCTCGCGGGTGATGCCCCATTCCTTGGCCATCAGTTCGCAATGCTCGCCCATGCCG
>JBAUOI010000336.1:0-2275 GCA_049579665.1 Methyloceanibacter sp. | reverse complement strand
CGGATCCACAAAGCAGCAAAACGCGGCTGTCGTTTTTGAAGGGCCGCTAATCAAATGCGTGCTGCCGCAATCGGAGCTTTGCGCAGAGGTCCCTACGCGGCATCTCCCCGCCGGTAGTTGGCTGGCTCCGGGCTTTATTGATCTTCAGGTGAACGGAGGAGGAGACGTGCTTTTTAATAATCTTCCGACACCCGAAGCTATCGCCGCCATCGCAGCCGCGCATCGAAGGTTCGGGACGACGGCTCTTCTGCCGACCTTCATCACGGATACCCGGAAGAATATGCGAACCGCGATTGCTGCCGCACAGGAAGCAAAAGAGAAAAATCCGAGTGTCCTTGGAATTCATCTCGAAGGCCCTTTCTTGGCGCCGGACAAGGCGGGTGTGCATGATCCCGAATTAATACGGGCTCCCGACGAAGCAGATCTTGAAATACTGTGCGCTGAATGGACCGGCGAGATGCTCATCACTCTGGCCCCCGAACGCGTTCCACCAGGCTTTATCGCGAAACTAACCAAAGCTGGTCGTCGGGTCTCATTGGGTCATTCGATGGCGAGCTACGATCAGACGCGTTCGGCAATGGATGAGGGCCTTGCGGGCTTTACGCATTTGTTCAACGCGATGCGGGCACTTCAAAGCAGAGAGCCCGGCCCTATTGCAGCGGCTCTGGAATCATCCGCTGCTTGGTATGGACTAATCGTTGACGGTTGGCACGTCAGCCCCGCGATGCTTCGGCTGGCCTTGAGAGGACGCGGGCACCCGATGTTGGTGACCGATGCCATGGCTACGGTGGGAGGCCATCAATCGACTTTCCGCTTATACGGCAGCGAGATCAAAGTGGTCGATGGACGTTGTCTTCGGTCTGACGGCACGCTGGCCGGTGCGGCGCTCGATATGGCGGCCGCCGTTCGCAATTGCGTGAGCCTACTTCAAGTTCCACTGACCGACGCACTCCGCTTCGCTTCACGAAATCCAGCGGAATTCATTGGGGTCGGACATTTTCTTGGCCAGCTCGCCCCAGGCTATCGCGCTGATATGGTGGCCATAGATCCCGGTCCCATTATCGTTCTGGCTACATGGGTGGCGGGTAAAGAAGAGCGAGTCGGCGAAGCTTAAATGGTAACTTCGCTCTTGGCCTAGCAAACACTCAGAGCTAAATAGTTTCCCCGTGACTTGTTCTGGCCATCTTTACCTTGCTCTTGTGACTACATTAACGCCTGACCGCATAAGCTACCCCCACTAATGCCAAGCCATCTTCTAATAGGCATTGATGGCGGCGCCACGCGCTGCCTAGCCCGCATTCGCGATATGGATGGGAACCTGCTTGGCGAAGGAGAGGGCGGTCCGGCCAATATTCATTCAGATTTCTCCCTCGCTAAACAATCCATTCGCGCGGCGACGAAGTCAGCTTTGGCGGCTGCTGGCCTCAACGAAAGCAGCCTAAAGCGCATTCACGCGGGACTTGGCCTTGCGGGTGCAGGCGTAAAGACTGCTTATAGTTGCCTGCTGGCTGAACTGACGAGCTTTGCGTCAATGCAGCTGGAAACCGACGCCTACGTCGCTTGGCTTGGGGCGCATCAGGGCGACGATGGGGGAATTGCCATACTGGGCACGGGTTCTTGCGGTCTGGCGATCGTCAAAGGCCGGCGAGTCGCCGTTGCCGGATGGGGCCCAGACGTATCCGATGAGGCAGGTGGGCAAAGAATGGGGCGCGAGGCGCTGCGGCGCACGCTGTGGGCATATGATGGCCGAGCCGAGAGATCTGGACTCACCGCCGCCATTTTGACCCGGTTCGATAGGGATCCCACGCAGATTGTGACTTTTGCTGCGAAGGCCAGTTCCGCTGATTACGCGAGATTTGCGCCTCTAATTTTCAAGTATGCCGCAGAGCAGGATCCTCTCGCGATCGCACTTGTGAACGAGGCGGCCAACGCCGCTGCAAGTATTATTGATGCGCTTCGGGCGGCGGGTGCGCCGACCGTCAGTCTCATTGGCGGGCTTGCGGACCCTCTGTCCACTTGGCTCCCGCGCCGCCTATGTGAGTTCCTAACCCGGCCCCAAAGCGATCCAGCTGATGGAGCGATCCTGATGGCCCGCATGGCCCTCCTCAAACCTCAGTCCTTGACCCTGCGGGCTGGTTAACCTGCAACCCGCTCGATCTGGGCGCCGCATTGGCCGAGCTTATCCTCCATGCGCTCGAAGCCGCGATCCAGGTGATAGACCCGGCCGATCATGGTTTCGCCTTGCGCGGCGAGCCCGGCAATGATGAGCGACACC
>JBAUOI010000335.1:0-1611 GCA_049579665.1 Methyloceanibacter sp. | reverse complement strand
GTCTGAAGCCGTGGCGGCGACGATGATCGAATAGGGCAGCGCGCCATTGTCCTCGAGCACCTTGACGAATTGCGCGACGGTCGAGCGCTTCTGGCCGATGGCCACATAGATGCAATAGAGGCTGGTCTTGTCGTCACCCAGCGCGTTGATCGATTTCTGCTTGAGGATGGTGTCGAGGATGATGGCGGTCTTGCCGGTCTGGCGGTCGCCAATGATGAGCTCGCGCTGGCCGCGGCCGATCGGGATCAGGGCATCGATGGCCTTCAGGCCGGTCTGCATCGGCTCATGCACGGACTGGCGGGGAATGATGCCGGGCGCCTTCACGTCGACGCGGCGCTTCTCGCTCGCCTCGATCGGGCCCTTGCCGTCGATCGGATTGCCGAGAGCATCGACCACACGGCCGAGCAGCGCCTTGCCGACAGGTACCTCGACGATGGCGCCGGTGCGCTTGACGACATCGCCTTCCTTGATGTGGCGGTCGTCGCCGAAAATCACGATGCCGACATTGTCGACTTCGAGATTGAGCGCCATGCCGCGCGTGCCGTCGGCGAACTCGACCATCTCGCCGGCCTGCACCTTGTCGAGACCGTAGACGCGGGCGATGCCGTCGCCGACCGACAGCACCTGGCCGATCTCGGCGACTTCCGCCTCTTGGCCAAAATTCTTGATCTGCTCCTTGAGGATCGCGGAGATCTCAGCGGCCCGGATATCCATTAGCCAACCTCTTTCATGGCAACTTTGAGAGAATTCAATCTGGTGCGCAGCGACGTATCGATCATGCGGCTGCCGACCTTGACGACGAGGCCGCCGAGCAGGGCGGGATCGACCCGCTCCTCGAGCATGACCTCCTTGCCGAGCGCGGCCTTAAGCGCCTGCTTCAGCGCGGTGACCTGGCCCTCGGTGAGCTTCGACGCCGCGGTGACGGAGGCACTCATCTCGCCCCGATGGCGGGCGAGCATGGCACGGAAGGCGCGGATCATGTCGGGGGCGGTAAACAGGCGGCGATTTTTGGCGACCAGCAGCAGGAAATTGCGGGTCAAGCCCTCGATCTGCAGCTTCTCAAGAATGGCGGCGAGCGCTTTGCCTTGCTCTTCGGCGGAAAAGACGGGGCTCTTCACCAGCCGCGTCAGGTCCTCGAAGGCGTAAAGCGCCTCGTTGAAGCGGGTAAGATCGACGGCGACCTGCTCGAGCGCCTGCTCTTCGAGAGCAAGCTCGAACAAAGCGGTCGCATAGCGGCCCGCTACGCCGGAACTGGTGTCGACCTCTCCTGCCACCCCTAAAACGCCTTTCCTCCCGAACGCGCGCTTCTTTAACGACGCCTCGTCCCCGGAGCCGAGAAATGTTGGATTGGCGCTCCCGCGTCAACAGGGTGAAACCCTGCCGAACGGTCCCCCCGGAAGCCCGCCGAGCCTGTAACATATGGGGCAGGGGGGTGCAACATCGGGAGCGGCCAAATTGGCGAAAGAAAAGGGCTTTGCGGGGCCGGTTTTGACGCTGTAAGCAGCGTTCCGCGACATGGATCAGAAGGCTCGGGAAAGAGCGATGGCAGCGGTGCAGAGGACGCGGGCGCAAGCGCCGAAATTCGAGCCCTTATGGGACCGGCTTCAATCC
>JBAUOI010000334.1:0-1581 GCA_049579665.1 Methyloceanibacter sp. | reverse complement strand
CTACGAACTGATCGGCGAGGACGCCAGCGGCCGCATTACCGGCCGGCATCGCACCACCGGCATCGCCCGCCCGCATTTCTGGGACAAGGCGCGCTATTTCGGCGAGGAGAAGCGCCTGACCGAAATTCTTGCCGCGGGCGAGGTGCTCGACGAGCACGGGCGTCCGCTAGGAGAACGCTTTGCTCAGTCCTGAGCTCGTCCAGCTGGCGGCCATGGCGCTGGCCGGCCTCGCCATCGGCGGCGGGGTCTATGTGCTCGTGCTGCCGTATTTCAGCGGCGAGCGCAAAGCCGAGAAGCGCGTCGCCAATGTGGCGCAAGGGCAAACCCGCGCGCTGCGGCGCGCCACGACCCAGCCCCTGCAAACGCGCCGCCAGCAGGTGCAGGACAGCATCAAGAATATCGAGGCCAAGCAGAAGGCGACCAAGCGGGTGCCCTTGCGCATCAAGCTGATTCGCGCCGGGCTCTCGATCACGCCGCGCATCTATTACCTCTTGAGCCTGGCGACCGGCGTAGTGGGAGGGTTGATCGTCCTCATCACCGGCTCCTCGCTGATCGTCTCGCTGTTGGCCGCTTTCGCCTGCGGTTTCGGCCTGCCGCGTTGGATCGTCTCGCGCATGACCAAGCGCCGTCAGGCCAAGTTCTTGACCGAGTTCGCCAATGCCATCGACATCATCGTGCGCGGCATCAAGTCGGGTCTGCCGCTCTCCGATTGCTTGCAGATCATCGCCACGGAGATGCCCGAGCCGGTGAAAAGCGAGTTCATCGATCTCGTCGAGCAGCAGAAGATCGGCGTGCCGCTGTCGCGCGCCTTCGAGCGGATGTATGAGCGCATGCCGCTGCAAGAGGTGAACTTCTTCGCCATCGTCATCGCCATCCAGGCGCAAACCGGCGGCAATCTGGCCGAGGCGCTCGGCAACCTCTCCACCGTGTTGCGCGACCGCTATCGCTTGCAGGCCAAGGTCAAGGCGTTCAGCGCCGAGGCCAAGGCGTCGGCCATGATCATCGGCGCGCTGCCACCCATCGTCATGCTGCTCGTGTTCTTCACCTCGCCCAATTACATCATGCTGCTGTGGACCGAGAAGCTCGGCAATCTCATGCTCATCGGCGGCGGCATCTGGATGCTGATCGGCATTCTCGTCATGCGCAAGATGATCAATTTCGACTACTAGGACCGCCATGAACACCTTGTTGCGTTATCTGCTCGACCCGCAATTCGTGGTGATGGTGCTCGCCGCGGTGGCCGCCTTCGCCACGGTCACCTCTTTCGTGCTGCCGCTCCTTTCCGGGGATCGGCTCGACGCGCGGATGAAATACGTGTCCAGCGAGCGTGAGCGCCTGCGTACCGAGCGCATGGCGCGGCTCGCTGAGGAACAGCGCCAGGGCAGATTGCGCAAGGAGCCGAAGAGCTTCATGAAGCGGGTGGTCGAGCAGCTCAATCTGCGCAAGGCGCTTGAGACCGAGGCCACGCGCGAACGCCTCAAAATGGCGGGGCTCAGAGGTCAGGCGCCGGTGATCGCCTTCCTGTTCTTTCGCGCCACGCTGCCGATCGTGGGCTTCGGTCTGACCTTCTTCTATCTGTTC